>NZ_JBXAXU010000001.1:0-300000 GCF_056781915.1 Dellaglioa sp. CoH-57-MRSF-21
TGTTCAGTTTTCAAAGATCTACTTGGTTGCTTTTGACAACTTTTATATCATATCAAGGATTTCGTTAATTGTCAAGATTTTTTTTAATTAATTAACTGGTCACATTTGAATTAGTTGTTTACTACTGAGGCAACGTTTATTACTTTACCAAGAATAATGACCTTCGTCAAGCCTTTATTTAAATTAAATCTAAAAATATTGATGTAATCGTATACATCTGTACTTTTAATTACTTTATAGGTCTTAAATAAAAAAATAATTTCAAAAATAGACTATTAATCCTGATTTTTGAAATTATTTTTTATTTAATGTTCAACTAATAGTTGCTGCATTTGTAGTGTTTGCGCCTGATTTATTTCATCATACAACTTATTAGCAAGTTGCTCGTTAATTATTCCTGCTATATATTGTGTTTGAACATAATTATATTCTAATTGAAATGCTTGAATAAATAAATCTACTGATATTTTTTCATTCTCTTCGTAATCTCTACGAAAGTGTCTTTGTCGATCTTCGATAAATCTTTCAACATTCTGAATATCATCTAGTTGTCCATGTGCATTAGCCAAACGTTCTTTTGTTAAATCATGTAAATATTGTTCAATTACTTCATGCAATTGATTCTCCAAGTCCCATAATAATGATCGGAAATCATTGTGTATTTGCATTTTTTCTATATTATCTTTAGCCCATTGTTTCCTGGCCTTACTTCTCTGTCCACGAGTTATTTGCCCATGGCTAATATGCCACGCTTCATGCCTAACCTGATGTTCTACTGATCGAATGATTCGATTAACACTTAATCGTTGTCCACCATAATCTGTATCCAAAATTTTTCTGTACGTACTGAGTACTCGGGCAGGATAAATTTCTTTTATCTCATTACTATTTAAAAATTCATCTTCAATTTCATTAATTTTTTTAAATAATTCTTGATGTTTATCATACCCTTGAATATCATTAAACCCTTTTTGTGATTGTAATTGTTGAATCACCGCGTATCTCACATCGTTAGATTGAATACGTTCTGTTAAATGTAAACTAGCGTAATCAATCATTTGTATTCGTGAAAAATTTAATTCTTCTTTATTAAATGATAACTTTTTAGCTAGTAAGATTTTAGGCAACACTAATGCTGGTGTTATCATACTTAATAATATGACAGTAGTTGCAATGATTAAAATTTCTTCTCGATACGGAAAAGCCCGTCCATTTATTAACATTGGTAATGAAAATGCCATTGATAACGTGATTGTTCCGTGTACCCCACTCAACCCAAAAACAAATGCATTTTTTCGTCTTTTTTTTGATTTTGAAGGACCGAAAAAGGCAGCAATATGTGGTTCTTTTCCAATTAATGCCCAAGTGTATCGGATACCAATCATGACTACATAGATTATCAAACCCAGACTCAACAACTCAAACGACTGACTCGTTCCAAGTTTAATCAGTGCCCGGAAAATTTCAGGTAAACTAATTCCCAATAAAATAAATACAATACTGTTAAGCATTGCGGTCAACGTATCCCATATTGTTGACGAAACTAACTGGACACGTGTTGCAGTTAATTTTAAACGCTCGGATTCAATATTATGAACAATCCCTGCAGTTACAACAGCAATAATTCCCGATGTCCCTAGACTTTCCGCCAATAAATAAACAATAAATGGTGTTAACAACGCAATTGGAATAATCGTTAATTCTGGTGAAGTTACCCTCTTATTAAAATACGTTCTAACGATAACTAAGATTCCACCTGCCATAACCCCAACTACAATACCACCAACTGCAACAAAAATAAATTGAAATAATCCGCTATAGATGGAAAATGTTCCTTTTTCCATCACAGATAATGCCAAATTTAACATCACTAATCCACTTGCATCGTTAAATAATGATTCGTATTCTAAGGCAGTATTAACCCCTGAATCAAGTTTTGATGCTGATGTTAAGGATTTTACTGCTATGGCGTCAGTTGGTGTCACAATCGCAGCTAGTGCTATTGCAAGTGGCAATGTCCATCGAACTTCTAATCGATTCGCTAACAACCCTACTATTACAACTGTAATAAGCGCTAAAACTACTGATAATAAAAGTATCGCATGAAAATTTTTACGGATCCCCCTAACAGATGTTTTTTGCCCATCATTAAACATAAGTGGTGCAATAATGAATAACATAAAATATTCTGGTTCTAATTCGAAATTAGCCATGACTGGTACTAATGACAACAACAGACCAATTACAATAAGAATAAAAGCATCTGGTATTTTAGGAAGAATTTCGTGAATTACATTTGAAATAATAATCCCCGCCACAAGAAAAGCTATTACATAAAATAGTGCCATTATGCGTTAACGCGTCCTAACCAATATTTCTTTTTACCACGACGAATAATCACAAATTTGCCATCAAATTCTGTAGCAGGATCAATCATAAAATCTAAATCTTGAATTTTTTCACCATTAATACGAATAGCCCCGTTAGTGATATCTTCACGTGCTTGTCTTTTTGATGATTCAATTTTTGTATTTACTAATAACTCAACAATATTCTCTGGTTCTGCTGCTAATTCAACAGAAGGCATATTTTTAAACCCCTGTTCAATTTCACTCGTCGTTAATTCTTTCACTTCGCCTGAAAATAAAGCTGCAGAAATATGTTCGGCTTCAATTACAGCTTCTGGACTATGAACAAATTCTGTTACTTCTCGTGCTAAGCGGCGTTGTGCTTCACGTTTTTCTGGAGCTGTTTCAACTGATTTTTGGTATTCAGCAATCTCATCTGACGTTAAGAATGTGAAAAATTTCAAATATTTCACAACATCCCGGTCGTCTTGATTTAACCAAAATTGGTAGAATTCATATGGTGTTGTTTTTTCTGGATTTAACCAAACTGCGCCACCAGCTGTTTTACCAAATTTAGTACCATCAGCCTTAAGCATTAGTGGAATTGTTAGCCCATATGCCTTTGTGTCTGAACCTAGCTCTTTATGAATAAGATCAATTCCTGCAGTAATATTCCCCCATTGATCAGCCCCACCAATTTGTAATTGAACATCATGGTGCTTGTGTAAATGTAGGAAATCAACTGATTGTAAGATTTGGTATGTAAATTCCGTGAATGAGATACCAACTTCCAAACGACTTGCAACAACATCCTTTGCGAGCATGCTATTTACATTAAATAACTTACCGTAATCGCGTAAGAAATCAAGCAAGCTAATTTTTGATAACCAATCATAGTTATTTACAATTGAAATATTTGAATCTTGTCCAAATAATTTGGTCATCTGTGCAGTGAGAGCTTGCTCATTATGATGAACTTGGTCCATCGATTGCAGCACACGTTCAGATTTTTTACCACTTGGATCACCAATTGAACCTGTACCACCACCAATAATGATGTATGGATGATGTCCTGCTAATTGAAATCTTTTCAACATCATAAATGGAATTAAGTGTCCGATATGCATACTATCCCCTGTTGGATCAACCCCACAGTATAAGCCAATTGATTTTTCAGACGTTAGTTCACGTAACCCATCTTCGTCTGTCGTTTGATTAATTGCGTCGCGCCATTCTAGTTCGTCAATAATATTCATTTCTGTTTCCTCCTATATAATATAAGTATAAAAAAATCCCTGATATCTAAAAAAGATATCAGGGACGAATTAATTTCCGCGTTACCACCCAAGTTATTATCTACATAATATAGTAGCTAATCGCTCAATCATCGTTAACGAGATGAATCGTTGTTAGCTCCATAGCGTACTTCACTCATCGATAATTCCTGATTTCCAGCGACCACCAGGTTTCTTTAAAATTGATCGATAAATTACTGAACTACTTCATCACTTATAGCTATAATATACGTAAATAAAGTCTAAATGTCAATTTTAACCATAAGAATATTAATACTATAAAAGAGTGTCTTGATTGCATTCTATTTCGTTATTCGATACAATTCACTTACAAATTAAAAGTAACTGGAAAGAAGAGGAATCCGATGACAGAAAAGAAAATGATGTCAGCCGTTGTAATTGATGAATTTGGCGGACAAGATAAACTTAAACAACGTGAAGTAGCTATGCCTGAAATGACGGCGGATCAAGTAATTGTTCAAGAAAAAGCAGCTGGAATTAATCCAATTGATTGGAAAACGCGTGAAGGCTTTTTACAAGGTATGCTTAACTGGCAATTTCCTATTATTTTAGGTTGGGATGTGTCGGGTGTTATCACAGAAGTAGGCGCTAACGTAACCGATTGGAAAATTGGTGATGAAGTCTTCGCACGCCCTGCCACGACTCGTTTTGGTACTTACGCCGAATATACTGCTGTTGATGCTAATTTGCTTGCACCAAAACCTAAAAATATTAGCTTTGAAGAAGCTGCTGCTGTTCCTTTAGCTGGTTTAACTGCATGGCAAGCCCTTTTTGATCATGGTCATTTAGAAAAAGGTGAAAAAGTCTTTATTCATGCTGGTTCAGGTGGCGTTGGCTCTTTCGCTATTCAACTTGCTAAATCAGTTGGTGCTTACGTTATTACCACAACTAGCTCGAAGAATATTGATTTTGTTAAAGGACTTGGCGCTGACCAAGTCATTGATTACCATGAAACTGATTTTGCGGAAATCTTAAAAGATATCGACCTTGTAGTTGATACAATCGGTGGTGACGCACAAGAAAAATCAGTTAATATCTTAAAACATGGCACAGGTCGTTTAGTTGCTATTACTGGGATGGATTCTGAAAAAA
The DNA here is from genome assembly GCF_056781915.1 of Dellaglioa sp. CoH-57-MRSF-21. The sequence continues at coordinate 4,757 of NZ_JBXAXU010000001.1, forward strand.
CAGCAGGTCTTGCTGAAGCAAGAAATGTGACTTTTGATTCAATTTGGTTGGACCCAAATGGTGAAGAATTAACTAAATTAGCTGATATGCTTGAAGATGGCACTATAAAAGTGACCTTAGATTCAGTTCATGAATTCTCTGCAGAAGGTGTAGCAGAAGCTCACGATCGTAGTGAATCTCATCATGCACTTGGTAAAATTATCGTTCGTTTTAAATAAAACCCTATTTAGGTAGTTCAGACTTTTTTGTCTGAACTACCTTTTTTAATTACTAAAAGTAAGTGCTTTCACTGGTGTTAATTCATTGGTAGATTTATACTATCCTTGTAGAATAAAATTTTTCAAGAAGGAGATTTACTATTATGCCAAAAAAAATTAATGCATCAGATGCCATGCTCAAAGTTTTAGAAGATTGGGGCGTTAAAACCGTCTATGGGTTGCCAGGTGGTTCATTTGATTCAACAATGAATGCACTACATAATCGTAAAAATACAATTAATTATGTACAAGTTCGTCATGAAGAAGTCGGCGCACTCGCAGCAGTTGGTGAAGCTAAAGTAACTGGAAAATTAGGTGTTACTTTTGGTTCCGCTGGTCCCGGTGCTGTCCATCTATTAAACGGACTTTACGATGCTAAATATGATGGTGTTCCTGTTCTTGCCTTAGTCGGCCAAGTTGGTACACAAGTGATGAATACAAATTACTTCCAAGAAATGAATGAAAATCCAATGTTTGAGGATGTTTCTATTTATAACAGAACAGCTACTACACCCGAAAACTTACCCATTGTTGTTGATGAAGCTATCCGTCAAGCCTACAAATATAATGGCGTCGCAGTTGTCACAATTCCGACCGATTTAGGTTGGCAAGAAATCGATGACACCTTTGTTTCAACAGCCGCAACACACCAAGAACCTCTTTATCCGATGCCTCGTGATAAACAAATTCAAGATGCCTTAGATATTTTAACAACAGCTAAGACACCAATTATTTATGCTGGGAAAGGTGTTCGTGGCGCTGGAAAAGAATTAATTGAATTATCTGAAAAATTATCATTACCAATCGCAACAACTGCGCTTGCTAAAACAATTATTCCTGATGATTACAAAGCATACATGGGTTCTGCTGGACGAGTTGCTGGCAAACCCGGCGTTGACCTTCTTCGTGGCGCTGATGCTGTTCTTTTCATTGGATCTGATTTTCCATTTGGTGAATATTTCTTTTCTCCAGATGCTAAATTTATTCAGGTCGATATTGATTCTGAAAAATTAGGTAAACGTCATTCAGTTGATGTCCCTATTTTAGCCGATGGTAAGGAAACTTTAATCGCATTAAATAAGGCCGTTAAAACACCAGTTGCACCAACAAAATGGTACAAAGCTGCCATCGCTAACAAAGAAAACTGGATTAAATGGATTGATAGCTTTACTGAAGATGACAGTAAACCACTTCGTTTTGAACCAGTTTTCAATGAAATTAATAAAATTAAAGATGACGATGCAATTTTCCAAATTGATGTTGGTAATGTAACGATTGAAGCAATGCGTTTCTTACGTCTTGGTGAGAAAAATAAATTTACAACATCCGCATGGTACGCAACGATGGGGTATGCACTACCCGCAGCAATTGGGGCTCACTCTGCCTTTCCAGACCGTCAAGTTTTCTCAATTTCTGGTGACGGTGGTTGGACGATGGTCATGCAAGATGTCTTAACACAAGTTAAATACAACATGCCTATCATCAACGTTGTCTTAAGCAATCAGGAACTTGGATTCATCCGCGCTGAACAAGATGATAAACAACAACCACACTCAGGTATTGATTTAATTGATGCTGATTGGGGCGCAATTGCCAACGACATGGGAGCTAAAGGGTATACCGTCCGGACATTAGCAGAATTAAAAACTGCTTTTGCTGAAGCTAAAGGTTCAAAAGTGCCTGTTGTTATCGATGTTAAAGTAACTTCTGACCGTCCACTTCCTGTTGAACAGCTCATTATTGATCCTAAAACACAAGATCCAGATGCTGTTAAAGCTTTTGTTAAAGAATACCAAGCAGAGGGTTTAATTCCATTTCGAGAAATCCTTGAAAATCAAGATTAAATAGTTTTTATTTAATTGATGTATCTTAGCTTAATTAAGTTAAAATACATTTTTTATAGAACAAAAAAAGATATAAAGAGAACCCTTGGGATTGAATTTCATTTCAATCCCAAGGGTTCTCTTTATATACCTCTTCTTATTTCACAATTTTATCAATTTTTGCTAATTCTTCTGGTGCAAAATCCAAATGCTCTAATGCCTTTAAATTATCCTTTAATTGACTCACACGACTAGCACCAATAATAACCGACGAAACAGAATTATCTTTCAAATCCCAAGATAGCGCCATTTCAGCCAATGTCTGGTTGCGATTTTTTGCAATTTCATTTAATTCACGAACCTTTTTAAGTGTTGATTCAACTCTCTCAGTAGACAAGGTATCAAATCGTTTCACTCTAGAATCGTCTGGAATACCATTCAAGTAACGATCAGTCAATAACCCTTGTGCTAAAGGACTAAAAGCAACTGTTCCTATCTGCTCTTGTTTTAAAACATCTTTTAATCCATCTTCTATCCAACGATCTAATAAATTATATCTAGGTTGGTGGACAACGATAGGTGTATTTTTAGCTTTTAGTAATTGAATCATCTTTTCAGCTTCTGGTGCCCGATAATTTGAAATTCCAATATATAAGGCTTTACCTTGGCGAACGAGTAAATCCAAAGCTTCAGCTGTTTCTTCCAACGGTGTATCTGGATCTGGACGATGGTGATAGAAAATATCAACATAATCTAGCTGCATACGTTGTAATGATTGATCCATACTGGCAAACAAGTTTTTCTTTGAACCCCATTCGCCATAAGGACCTGGCCACATATAGTAACCTGCCTTCGTCGAAATAACCATTTCATCCCGGTAGGCACTTAAATCTTCACGTAAAATGCGCCCAAAATTCTTCTCGGCAGCACCATCACCGTAATTATTTGCCAAATCAAAATAAGTAATTCCATTATCAAATGCTGTTTCAATAATATCTTTTTGCGTTGCTAAAGGTGTCTCATCCCCAAAGTTCTTCCATAAGCCTAAGGCAATAGCAGAAACTTTTAATCCACTATTACCGAGGCGATTATAAATCATTTTATCATAACGTTTTTCATTTGCTTGATACATTAACTATCTCCTCCTAAACTAATTACAAATTATATTATAGCGCTTTCACGTCTGCTGGACAATCATTTAATGTTACTTAAAATTCGCTTATCTTATTAATTTGTGCCACTATTATTAGGTAACTGAAGGAGTTGAGTCCATGTTTAAAAAAATAAACGATTATATAAATGTCCATTATATTAAAACATTCATCTTAACGTTAGCTATTGCAACCATAGTTAGAGTCATTGTTGCATTTTTCATAAATAAACACTTTTTGAATGTAGAATTTATTATTGCCGCGATTACGATTGTTATAATTTCACTTTTAATCAGACAAGACCTCAAGAAATAATTAGGTAAGCAAAAATACTGACTCGATACTTTTGACAAAGTACGGAGCCAGTATTTATTTAATTCATGTCCCACTTTTAAATAATTAGTCTTCAAAAACATCTTTTGCAATATTAAATGCAGACCAAGCTTTAGGCCAACCAACGTAGAAAGATAAATGTGTGATAATTTCAGCAATTTCTTCCTTCGTAATTCCATTTGTTTTGCCAATTGCCATATGTGCTGGCAATTGTTCAAAGTTACCACCTGAAATCAAAGCTGAAATTGTTATAATACTGCGTTGATGTGCTGGTAATTCACTTTCACGTGACCAAACTTCACCAAATAAAACATCATCATTTAATTCTGCAAATTTAGGTGCAAATTCGCCTAAGTTATCGCGACCTGCTGTTTGTTTCTTTACCATAATATAATATCCTCCTATTAATCTTTTAATTTACCGTACGTTTCGTCATCAACAGCTTCTAACCATTCAGGTGTCCCTGCTGTAATAGCAACATGTGAGAACCAACTATCTTTTGTAGCACCGTGCCAATGTTTAATCCCGTCTTTTGTGACAACAACATCACCAGCTTTTAAACGTCGTGCTTGTTGACCTTCTTCTTGGTACCAACCTTCACCGGCAGTGACCAATAATAGTTGGTAACCGTCGTGATGGATGTGCCAATTATTACGTGTTCCAGGTTCAAAACTAACATTTCCAACACCAACGTTTATATCTGGATCCGCCACTAACATGTCTAAATAACTTTGACCAACAAAGAAATCTTTATATGCTTCATTTTTTTCACCTATTGGAAAAAGACCGTTTTTAATTTGTTCCTCATTCATTATAATTACCTCACTTTATTTTATACGGTTAACCTAGCGTTAATCGTATATCGCGAATTGTTCTAGATACTTTTCAAAACTAATATCTTCTGACACTTCGTTTCCATTTGTTCTGTGTGAAACTTTTCTGTCATACCAATCAATTTTATGAGAAATAATTTCAATATTATGCTGTAATTCTACCATTTCAGACAGTGCATTTTCTTTTACCTTGCTGAGCATCTCGCGTCGTTCTTTAATGGTTGCATCACCTTGTGCTCGTAGTTCAACGTATTTAATTATTTCATTAATCCGCATCCCTGTCCCTTTAAGATGAAGCAAAAATCCTACCCATTTAATATCATGTTCCGTGTAATAACGTAAGCCTGCCGAATTACGGTGAGGCTTAATTAAGCCTTCTTTTTCATAGTAACGCAATGTAAAACTTGATAACCCAACTAATTTAGCAAACTCACCAATTTTATATTGTTGCTCATTAGTCATTCAATCGCCTCCTTCAATAGTTTCTATTAAAACACTTAGAGTTGACTCTAAGTCAAGCTTTTCTACATATTATTTTTAATATTAAGGCTTACTCCATCCATCAATTCAGACCGTTCCTACACTAAAATTTAATTCCAACATTTTAAAACAAAATCTTTGCTTAATAATTTTCATTCATGTAGAGTTACATCGAAATAGTTACCATTTCCAGATATATTACATATAAAATAAGAAGAAATGAGGGTTAGCTTTTGTTAGATTTCAAACACATAAACAAAACATTCAAAACAGTTACCGTATTAAACGACTTAAACTTACATATTGATACAGGGGAACTTTTTGTTCTTGTTGGCCCTAGTGGTAGTGGTAAAACGACAACTTTAAAAATGATTAATCGATTAATTGAGCCCACCTCGGGTACTATTAACTTTGAAAATCAAAATATTGATCAGATTCCGTTACATACTTTACGTTCACAGATTGGCTATGTCTTACAGCAGATTGCTTTATTTCCTAATATGACAGTTGCTGAAAATATCAGCTTATTACCAGAATTACAAAAATGGCCTAAAAACAAACAAAGAGAACGTGTCGATGCCTTATTAACACGTGTTGGTTTACCGCCTGAAGCATATCGTAAGAGAATGCCTAGCGATTTATCCGGTGGCGAGCAACAACGAATTGGTATTTTACGAGCAATTGCAACTAAACCAAAATTAATTTTAATGGACGAACCATTTAGTGCGCTGGATCCTATCTCAAAAAAAACATTACAAGATATCGTCATCGATTTACATGAGGAACTACACAATACCATTATTTTCATTACGCATGATATGTCTGAAGCTCTTCGCCTCGGAACTCGTGTTGGTGTTATGCATGATGGCAATCTCATTCAAGTTGGTACCCCTGACGAAATTAGAAATGCACCAAAAAATGATTTTATTTCAGAGTTTTTTGGGTTAGACGTATCCAACACGCAATTTAATTTAGCTGAAATGATTCAAAAATCATTTAGTCTTCCAATTGATGAACTCGCTAATAATCACGTCACCTCAACTCAAACAACATTTAAAGAACTCATATCTCTACTTTCTAAATATACAATTATAAATGTTAAAGATAACGACCAGAATCTCATTGGTGCAGTTGATGCCCAATGCTTAATTCGTTATGGTGCAAGCATGTCTGATAGCGAGGTGGATGACCAATGGCAAATTTAATAACAACTTTTAAAATGCACCGTGCTGATTTATGGACCGCTATTCTTCAACATCTACAGATATCATTAATTTCATTGCTGATTGCAACCATCATTGCCGTCTTTTTAGCAATTTGGTTAGCACAGCATAAAAGAGCAGCAGAAATTATGTTGCAAATTACCAGTGTTTTACAGACAATTCCTTCACTCGCGCTGCTAGGGCTATTAATTCCACTAGTCGGAATTGGAACACTACCTTCAATTATCGCATTAGTTGTTTATGCTTTACTGCCCATTTTTCAGAACACATATGCAGGTTTAACTGGTATTGATCCATCATTAGAAGAAGCCGCAACTGCATTTGGTATGACACGTGCGCAAAAACTTATTCGATTTGAATTACCCTTAGCTATGCCACTAATTATTTCAGGCATTCGTATTGCGCTTGTTCTAATTATTGGAACCGCAACACTAGCTGCTTTAATTGGTGCTGGCGGGTTAGGAACATTTATTTTGCTGGGAATTGATAGAAATGATATGAGCTTGATTATTATTGGCGCGTTGAGTTCTATTATTCTAGCTATTGTTTTCAGTGTTTTAATCCGGCAATTGCAGAATTTAAAGATAAAAACAATTACCATTATATTAATTACTTTAGGATTCCTATTTGCTGTTGGTGCCACAATCAATACTTTCACACATCAGAAAAAAGAATTAGTCATTGCTGGTAAAATGGGGGCAGAACCTGAAATTCTAATTAATATGTATAAAGATTTAATTCAAGAAGACGACGCCAATATCAAGGTTACTTTAAAACCAAATTTTGGTAAAACGAGTTTTCTATACTCTGCATTAAAATCTAATTCAATCGATATTTACCCAGAATTTTCAGGTACGGTACTTGAAGAGTTAGTAAAATCACCACTCAAAAGTACAAATGAAAATAAAGCCTACCAGCAAGCAAAAACCGAAATTAAAGTTAAATCAGATTTAGATTATTTAAATCCGATGGCTTATCAAAACACCTATGCTGTCGCTGTCACTAAAGACTTTGCAACTAAATACCATCTATCAAAAATTTCTGATTTATCACGAGTATCTTCAAAAATAAAGGCAGGCTTTACGCTTGAGTTTCTAAACCGTGATGATGGTTACAAAGGGTTACAAAGCAAGTATCATTTGTCATTTAACACTAAATCTTTTGAACCAGCACTTCGCTATCAAGCCATTGTGAATGGTAATGTAAATTTAGTTGATGCCTATTCAACTGATAGTCAGCTCGTCAAATATAATTTGGTCACATTAAAAGATGACAAGTCTTTATTCCCACCTTATCAAGGCGCCCCACTTGTTGCAAAGGGCATCTCACAAAAATATCCATCCATCAAAAAAAGTTTAAATAAATTAACCGGAAAAATTTCTGATACAGATATGCAAAAAATGAATTATCTAGTTGATGTTAAAAATGTCCCAGCAAGTACCGTCGCACACGACTACTTAACAAAGCAACATCTTTTAGACTAAATAAAAAGTTTGGAATCTCGCTAACCTCATGCGGACTCCAAACTTTTTTATATTTTATCGTTATTTAACCTACATAACGTTCTAATGCAACCGCAACACCATGATTAACGTTCGATTCTGTTACATAAGTTGCTGCTTCTTTTAATTCAGGAATGGCATTTCCCATCGCAACAGTCGTTCCGGCTACGGCAAACATCGTTAAATCATTATGTTGATCTCCCATTGCCATAACTTCTTCTTCTTTTAATCCCAGTTCTGCAATTAAATCTGTTAATGCATTTCCTTTATTAGCTTTTTTATTCAAAACTTCTAAAAATTCTGGCAAACTACGTACAACATAATAACTATCATCAAATATTTTTTGAATATTAATCATCTGTGCGTCTAAAACTTCAGGTTCATCCACAAACATAATTTTAGAAACGGTTAAGTCCCGTGACATTTCCTCTGGATTTCGTACAAATAATCCTTCATTATTTTCAGCTGCTTGAATAACGGTCACACGACCAACATCTTTATTAGATGTATAAATTCGGCTCTCATCATCTAAAATATTATAATGAACATTTAATTCATAACTTAATTTATCTGCAGCTATATACTCATCAAAGGTTAACGTATGTTGCGCTAGACGTTTTCCACTTACTGTTTCAATAATTGCACCGTTGTAGGTAATGACATATTGGTCATCCCCACTAATCCCTAATTGTTCAAGAAATCCAACCACACCAGCTAAAGGTCGTCCCGTACAAAGGACAACCTTAATTCCCTTTTGTGTCACTTTTTTGACGGCATCAATTGTTTCTTTTGCTAATCTACCCTCTGGATTTAGTAACGTATCATCAATATCTATTGCAACTAGTTTAATTCCCATAGTAATCTCCTCATTTTAAATGATTAAAAAAAGGCAGTCTCAAGAGACTACCTTTTCAATCTTATTTAGGTGCACGTTTAAGGTATGTACCTTCTTGTGTATTAATTTCAAGAACATCATCTGCTGCGATGAAATCAGGAACATTAACAACAAGTCCTGTTTCCATTGTTGCTGGTTTACCTGAACCAGTTGCTGTAGCGCCTTTGATTGAAGGCTGTGTTTCAGTAACACGTAATGTTACAACAGTTGGTAATGTTAAGCCAATAACTTCTGTACCGTAAAATTGGATTTTAACTTCCATATTTTCCAATAAGAATTTTGCTTCATGTTCGATAATTTCTCTTGGAATTTCATATTGTTCATATGTTTCCAAATCCATAAAAATAGCCATTGTATCCTGGTTGTACAAGAATTGAACTGGTTTTGTTTCAATATTAGCTTGTTCAACCTTAACTTCTGGACGCATTGTTGTTTCAACAGTTGATCCAGTACGAACGTCACGTAATTTCATACGCATAACTGTGTTACCTTTACCCGGTTTATGATGACTTGCTTCTAAAACTTTAATTAATTTACCGCCTTGTTCAAAAGTCATTCCGGCTTTTAAGTTAATTGCTTCAATCATAATTTATTATCTCCCTTTTTATAAAACGTTTCTCATTGAGTATACCAAATTGAAAAGGCTTAATCTATAGTGACACTTACAAACATCACTGGATTTTATTAAATAAAAAGTCAAAAATAGCGCATTTTCTTTATTATTAATCGTATATCCAAATTATAAGCTATATTTGTCCAAATACTTCGACAATATCTCTACACATCCTATACTAGCAAGGCTATAATATATATATAATCAAATAGTTAATTTTTTAATTATTTTGAAAGGAAGTCTTATTTTGCTAAAAAACAAATATATTAACTCATCTACTACCTATCAATCGATTATCATCCTTTGTTTCAGCTTGTTCTTTTTAACGTTACCAATTTATACTACACAAGCTGCTACATCATACACGCCTCCTGTAGGTTATCCAATGGGGGCTGCCACGAATGTCACTGGTTTCGCTGGTGGTACAATCACGTTTAATTCTAATGATATTGACTCCCTACAAGGTTAATTTTTTGCCAAAACATTTACTTCCTCAGGTACCGCCGGAGGTTCTTCTATAAAATACTTACAAAATTATGCTCATGATTCAACTGCTAATTTAACTGATGCTGATTATGCAAAGGTTAATCCTACAATGATTTCAGAAAATATTACCGGGGCTGATATGATTCAGTGGTATGGTAATAAAAATAGCTTTGTTTTTTCAAAATCTAATGATAAAGTCAAAGATTTATCATACTATCTACAGAATTCTCCCCCTGATGATGAAATCGCAAAAGCCATTGCTGGTTGGTCCATACCTTCAAGTAATGCCGGTTACGCTGATGCTATCAAGCAATTTAATGCAAAAAAAGATACTATTGATAAACTTTCTGATTTTCCTGTTATGTCAAGCAATGATATTTCATCATTTGCTGATGCTACTCAAAATATTACTGATGTCAGTGATTATTACGCTAGTTTCACTTCAACAAATTTCTCAAACTCTAAAGCAACAGGTTCTACTACTAAATCTAATAATGCTATCAAACGTGTTGATTTAAATACAGATAAATCAATTGATGCTGAAAAATATGCACCTGGTAAAACGGTTATTCAATTAACCGTTGATATGAATACTGCTTCAACAGATCAAGGCGTTGTCTTTGCAGATATTGATGGCTCTATTCCTTCATTTGAAGATGCTATTGGTATCAAAATTAATTTAGTCAATTTTGATATTAACACAATGAAAATGCCATTTTTCATGTTAAATTATAAGCATTTTTCTAATAATGATGCTGGTATCAGTTTTAATTTCAATCAAGGTAGCTGGATGACTTTCAATGCGTATCCACCTAAATCTGACGGATCTTCGATAGATTACAAGTTAGCTGGTAATAGTGATGGAACGCTATTTTCCGGACAAAATAGTAATGGTTCAGATACCACCGCTAAAAATCTTCTATCCGATGAACCCGTTGCAATCGATACAACTGATAAAAACTCTAAAAAAGTGAAATCTGTCTACAATACGTCTTCACATATTAGTAATAATTTTAATACTGAAAATGGTAAGATTTTTGTCGGAAGTTGGAAGAGTCCTTTATATGGTTCAGTATTAGCACCTAGTGCTGATGTCGACGTTGATTCAAGTAGCGATGGTCTCTTATATGGGAGTATTGTTACTGGACAAAATATTATTGGTAATTTAAACGTTCCTAGTGACCTTGCCTATCAAAGTATTTTTGATGCGTCTGATGATTTTGGAGATGACGCTATACAAGAATTTTTAAAAGATCCTGATTCAAGTAACTCATCTCATCCTACTATTAAGTCTATTTCGTTACCGGGTTATACTTCTACAGATACTGGATCTGGTACGACTCATTATATTCCACAAATAGACCCTTACGATTTTCACTATTCATTAAACAATATCACTGATGAATTACCTGAAAATACCGTTCAAACAACTAAAAAATCACTTGATACTACAGTCAATATAGATACGAAATCAACAACCGATAAAACTGAAAAATATTACTTATGGTACAGTTTCAATAATGGTCCTTGGGAAAAATATTCAGAAAATGGAACAACTGAACTTACAAATTCTAAACTAGAAATCACTGCAAAAGATGCGGACGATCTTGCAAAACAATACAGTACGGACCATAGTAAATATAAATATGACGAATCTGCTTATACTGATGGGACTACATATTCTAAATTAATTGATGACAATGAATTGATTGGTTATCATCTTTTCCATAAGAATAGAATTTCATATTTAGTCACATCAACTCACGATTCGGGTACCTATTCCAGTTATAGTAATCACACAATTAATGATATCTTAAGCGGTAAAACGAATGATACAATTTCTGCTGCAAATCTCGCAAAATTAAATCCGGATTACACGCCTATTTCATATAATTTACACGTTGCAGGAGATCTTTTAGTATCCTATCCAAAAGTATTTGATTTTGGTAATTTTACAGCAGGAACTTCTGAAAAAACACCTACAGTAACTGCAACTGGTTTGTTAACTGTCGATAATCCTTTTGGACTTAACTGGAATTTAGTTGTTAGCACAAGTGATAAAGATAATCTAAGTGATCCTTTCTTTATTCCCGATCAACTTGGTTGGTTTGAAAAATTGCAAACGAGTATGCTTGGTAATTCCACAATCACTTATGGGAATGCCTCAGATATTAAAACAATTACATCTAAAGATACTCTTTTAAGTTTAAACTCAACTATTTTTGATTCTGATACAACATCAGTTATTAGTAAAAACTACTATTCTGCACAATTATCATTAAGTCTAAAAACTAAAAAAATTACTCATCCTGGTAAATTTCAAGATAACGCAACTTGGTCATTATCATCACCAAGTATCGTTGTAGATTCATCAAAAGAATAAGAAATCTAATCGACAAAAAGACGCCTAATAAAAATTAGACGTCTTTTTGATTACCATTCATTTTGATTACTTATTTTCTAGTGATTCTTCCTTATCTTTTTTTCTTCTTTTTAAAATAATAAAAAGTAAGAATAAAACTAATAAAATTAATAAAGCAATAATACCAATAATTAACCACAATAACCAAGATATATGAGGCTCTGCTGCCTTATTATCTGATTTAATCTGTTTAATATTGGCTTTAGTAATTGTAAATGAATTCGTTGCTTTCCAAGATTTATTATTTCCGGTAACGGTATAATGGACATCATATTTACCAGCGATTAACTTGGCTTTAGTTAAGTCTAATGCATAGCTAAATTTAGCGTTGGGTGCAAAATCAACGTCCTTAATTGTTTTGTCATATAAAACAGTACTACTACTATCTTCTGTAATAGTTGCTTTAATTGTTGTTGGTCCAATCACAATGGGTACATCATTTTGCATATTTGTTTGTAGTGAAACTTTATTAAATGCGTTCAATACCACTTTAGAATCGCCAATTGTCATTTTGGGATTAGGATTATCGACCGTTTCAGATTCTCTAATGACTGCTTGAACAACGTACGCAAATCGATTAGTAATTGAAATACCTTTTCCTTTATTCTTTTCCTTAATAACTTTTTCTTGTACGTTAAAGCCACCTAAAATAATACCGGAAAATGACGTAGCGGGTGTTTTCACTGTAAACGTAACTGTTGCTGTTTTTTTAGGTCCAACCACAACATCTTGTTTTTTTGAGACAAGTTCTGAAAATTGATACTTAGCAGTCGCTGGCTTTTTTACATTTGTCTTATCATAGACAATTAGTCCATTCGTATTTGTATATGAACTATTAGGGCTCACAACAATCGTTTTAGTATCGTTTTCTAAGTTCTTAATTTTCAATGCCAATGTCTGTGTTGAGTTAGGGTTCATTTTAATATCAAATTGTGCTGCCTCTCGATATTGATTAGCAGGCGTTACTTTGGCTACCGTAAACCCGGCACTATTAGACTTTGCATAGACATTGGTCGATACAGTAATAAGTGTGACTATCGCGATAGCTAAAAAGCTTAAAACTATTTTTCTTAATTTCATTATTTCGATTCTCCTTAAAAAAAAAGACTGCCTTAGGCGGTCTTTTTTCTGTTACGTTTTAATTAGCTTAGTTAAAAGCTGCTGCACTAGCATTTCCTTGAGTTGCAGTCCATGTTAAATCAGCTGAAGTTGTTGCAATTTTAGTATTTTTACCAAGTTTTAATGTTGCACTATTGTCAGCATATGACAATGTTGTAGCACCAGCGCCTGTTGTAGCTGTCGCGACAGGAGCTGCAGCACCAGCTGGTGTTAAAGTAGCAGCAGATGCTGTAGCATCTGAGTCTGTTTTAACTGTAGCAGATGCAAGATCTAATGAGCTAACCTTAACTTCAGCATCAGCCATCACACCTAATTGTGCAGTAACATTCCAACCACTATCTGTACCTACGTAATCGGCTACATCTAAAGCTTGAGAAGCATCTTTTGCGCCAGTTGATGTAATATCTGTACCAGTCGTAACTAATGCTTCATTTAGTTTTGTTGTGAAACTGAACGATGGTGCACCCGTTTGAGTAAAAGTACCTGCTTCAATGTTTAAACTAGCTGTACCTTTACCATCTGTTGAATCCGCTGAAACACTTGAGCCAACAACTGCTGTTGAACCAAGTACTAATGCTGCAATTAAAAATAAATTCTTTTTCATAATATAAATTCCTCCCATTTATTGATTAAGCCAATGCTTGAAAAGGGGACGTTGACCTTTACCTAATAGTACCATATAATTTACATAAGATTCAACTGTAATATTATCAGAAGAAACTCTATGATTAAGTCCATATACGCCAATTAATATAGCGTTTACATGTTATTTACAAGTATTTTTTTAGGTTTAATTTTTTCAAACCATTTACTGAAAGTGTACAATCAATTTTTAAATAGAATGATTCCTACCTACCCCCACTTTATAACCATTAAAGGTAGAGCCTTTAGTCATTAATAACCTTTTTTTAAGTTAACTAGAATTTAAGTGTTACTATCAATTATACTTTAAGTCCGCTTATTAAAAAGATTCGATTATCCTAGTTCAAACAAGCTCAAATGGCGGTACGCTTACTTTTTAAGAAAAGCCAACAACTTCTAATGAAATTGATTTCAGCTCTTCTAATAAGACGATTTTCGATTTACCCTCATCAAGTCTTAGTGATGGTACAACAAGTTCTGTAATTAACAAATCTTATTATTATGCAAAACTAACTTTAGATTTTACAACTTCAATTTTTGATACGACAGGGAAATATAATTACGATTCACTCTGGGCTATTTCACCAACTAAAGATAGCGGTATCGTAAATGAGTCAACTAAATAATTCTAAATAAAAAAGGTTTACTCCGTTAAGTAACTAACTGAGTAAACCTCTTTTTTTGTGTCGAAATTTCTAATTATTTACAGGACATCTTTGATATCTGTATCCCCATCATGCATCGTAATTACTTTTCCGATTGTATTATCATGTGCGATAACTGAAACTAAGACGTCTGCCACGTTTTCAAGTGAGTTAGAGCCCGCTTGACCATCATTTAATGTTACTTTACCAGTACCTGGCTCATCTACTAAGGTGCCTGGCTGAAGAATTGTATATTCTAATTGCGTATTCTTCATTAGCCAATTATCAGCATAAAACTTAGCAGTCATATAATCTCTTAATGATGAAACTTCAATTTTTTCTCTATCCAAAGAGTAAACGGAACTCAACATTACAAAACGCTTAACATGAGCTATTTCAGCTGCTTCCATCGTTTTAACTGCCCCATCTAGATCAATCTTCATTAAGTCTTTGCCGCCAGAACCAGCAACAAATAATATGGCATCAACAGCCTGCATATTCTTGACTAATTTATCTATACCTTCTAACAAATCAACATAGACATAAGTAATATTACCTTTATCTAAATTATCTGTATGTCTTGAACCCGCCAAGACTTGGTAACCTTTATCAGCTAATTTACTTGTTACTTTTTGGCCAATTCGACCATTCGATCCAACAACTAATACTCTTTTTATTTCTGTCATCATTTATACACTCCTTCGTTTTATCCTGACTAAAGTCTACATCTTTCTCGACTAAAATGGTATGACTTACACTCGTAAGTTAACGACAAAAAGACAGTCACTATTTTTACCATGACTGTCTCAGTTGATTACTAATTAATTTAATTTAAATTCTGTAACTGTTTTGTACGTATCGCCTACACGTAAAACAATATCACCAAATTCAGGGAATTGTTCAGATCCAGGTGCTGATTGTGTTTCAAATGTAATTGCTGCATGATTAGCTAATTTTTTACCATGCATAATTGGCGTTACTTCACCAAAGTTAGCCGTGAAGATAACTAAACTTGTTGCATCAGTTGAAACTGAGACAGAAACTTCTTTATCTGGACTAACTAATTTTGCTGATTCTTTACCAACTGCAGGATTATTCAAGAAAAAGGGATGATCGATACCATTAACTTGATTTTTTTGAGCAAAATCACTTGTGAAAACGTCATGTAATGTCTTAGCTTGACGGAAATCGTAAGGCGTTCCATCAACAGACATCTTTTTACCTGTTGGAATTGAATCGGGTTCTAATGGTGCAAACTTATCGCTATCTACTTGTAATAAATTGTCATCTATTGTTTCTGTGACGTCACCCATAACATTAAAGTAAACATGATTTGTTGGATTATATAGTGTATCTTTATCCGTTTTAGCAGTCGTTTCAAGATGCCAAATGTTATCATTATTTAATAGATATTTTACATCAATTGCCATGTTTCCAGGGAAACCATGTTCGCCTTCTGGGCTATCTAAATGAAAAATAACAGCTATTTCATTTTCGTTTTCACTTATTTTATACGTCCACTTTTTAGTATCAAATCCTGGCGTACCACCATGCAATGTATTTGTACCTTCGTTAATTTGCACTTGGTAGCTTTGATCATTAATGTTGAATTTACCATCTTTAATACGTCCAGCAACACGACCAATTGAAGCGCCAATAAAACTATCTTTTTCTAAGTATTCATTTGCTGAATCAAATCCAAGAACAATTTCTCGTTTTCCAGTACTTGTGGGTACCTTGAGGCTAACAATTCTAGCCCCTAAATCTGTGAGTGATAATTCAAACCCATTATCATTTATAATCGTTATTAAATCATAGTCATTTCCAAAATCCTTTGTTTTAACTTGCATATTTATCTCCTCCGCTTACTGTATTTGTCCATTCTTATTAATACTAGTCCATTTTAATTAGATATTCAAGAAAGCGTTTACTTTTTTATTGAATAATTACCTTTATTTTACTGAAAATGACATAACCAACCTTTATTTCTGTTATTTCTCTAAAATGTAACGTCATTATAAGCGAATAACTATAATAAATACAAATGTATAGTTCGTTTTTTGTTATCATGTTTATGGAATATTATGTTTATTTATCATTAAAAGATTAATAGCCGAATTATTAATTGATTTATTTTTTAATTATTAGTATACTTACATTATTAATATAAAAGGAGTTTACAATGACAAAAAAACGCGTTTATCTTGCAGGACCCTTTTTCACTCCAGAACAAAAAGAACGATTAGATTTGGTAGCCGATCTCCTAAGTAAAAATCCAACAATTAACGCAGATGCAATTCATCTTCCAGGAAACGTTCAATATCCAGATGCGGACTTCGGCACATTTGAATGGCAAACAGCTACCTTCCAAAATGATATTCGCCAAATTGATCAAGCAGATATCGTTGTTGCAGTTCTTGATTATCAATTGGAAGAAAACAATGATGAAGCTGACTCAGGTACTGTTTGGGAATGTGGTTATGCTCATGCCAATCGCAAACCTGTTATTTTAGTTCGCCAAAATAAAGGTATTCCCTTAAATCTAATGCTTGCTGGAAGTTATACAGCAATGTTTGATGGTTTAGAAGATATCCAAAATTTAGCAACCTACGATTTTAAGGTTTTACAAAATAAGTATGTTGATTTATCAATTTTTTAATTGATCCAATGTTTCACGTGAAACAAAAATACTCTATGCTATAAATCTTTTAAATCGGATTTAAATACAGTAACAGATATTATTTTTATATTTCTAGTACTGTATTTTTTTCTCTCACAAATTGAAGCACCAAACAGTTAATAATATGAAAGAACTTATTAACTAACGACTTATTATGTTTGCTAGTTCAATAACAAACGTATTTCTTATAAATTAAAAAGTATGACCCAATAGAAATATAATTGGGTCATACTTTAGTATCTTAAATACTATTTAAATGCCTAACATCATTGTTACTATTTAACAATAGTTAACAATGAACCGTTTTCATCAATAAAAATTATCCTCGTGCTAATAATAAGTTAAATAAACCGCCCATTGTTTTATCCGATAATTCGATTTCTTTACCAGCTTCTGTCACTTTAGTAATTTCATAATAATCTTCAAATTCGGGTACTTCTAATTCCATCATCGCAACAAAAGCAGCAGCTGTTTTGTAAGTTGCTTGTAATTCTTCTCCATGAATGTAATTAATAACTAGCATAATTGTATCCCCTTATTGTTTTCTTTAAATAAGTTCCGTTTTTTTTATATCATCAACCGTTTTTGTTCCAGCTAATTGCATATCAATTGTTAATTCCTTAGCTAAATGTTCAAAGACTGATTGAACGCCTTTCGCACCACCCAAATGAAGCCCATAAACCATTGGACGGCCAATGGCAACGACATCCGCCCCACTAGCAAGCGCTTTAAATATATGTGAACCACGACGAACGCCACTATCAAAGACAATTGGCACTCGTTTATTGACCTTCTTAGCAATTAACTCAAGAACATCAAACGATGCAGGTCCGCCATCTAGTTGCCGACCGCCATGATTTGAAACCCAAATACCTTTAGCTCCAGCTTCAATAATAGCATCAACATCCAATGGTGATTGAATACCTTTAACGAAAACGGGTAAGTCAGTATAATCAGAAATACTCTTAATATCTGCTAAACTCAATGTTTGTTTAGCATTAGCATAAATAGCTGCGATTCCTTGTCCTTCACCTTCACCATATTCAGCTAAATTAGCCATTGGTTGAGGGAAGATAAATTTATTAATACTATCAGCTTCACGATTACCACCTAGTGTTGAATCAGCTGTTAATATGATAGCCTTCATCCCCACTTCTTTGGCTTGATCTAATAAAAAATGATTAAATTTATCATCTTTACTCATATACAATTGGAAAAATTGAGGTCCACCAGTTCCTCCATTATATGTTTCTGAAATCGTTTTATTTGAATACGTACTAAGCGACATAATTGAACCAACTGCGGCCATCCCCTTAGCAGTATCAATTTCACCTTGTTCATGGGCTAGCCCCTGTGCCGCAACTGGAGCTGCTATCATTGGCATTTGTAAATCAATACCCATAAATGTTGTTGATAAATCCGGATTTTCGATATTTTGTAAAACTCGAGGTGAAATTTGCTTATGATTAAATGCACTTGTATTTTCGCGTAACGTCCATTCATCCTCAGCTCCACCAGCAATATACCCAAATGCACCCTTTTCCATACGTGCTTCCACTAATTTTTCTAATGATTGAACATTGGTGATTTCAATCGAATGTTCTTCTTGACTTGCTTGATATCCCATAATTGTATCCCCCTATACTATTTATACTTGTAGTGTAGCCCTTAATAATAAATACTGTCATCAATAACACTTACTATATGTCAATAACGGCTATATAATTATTCAATCCATACAACAATGGCTAATCAAAGAATTACTAATTTGATATTAACTATTTTGGTCGAATTAATTTATATTGCTCTCCTAAGTTAGCGTATTCTGGTCCAGCCAGCCTCGCCACTGGATCTAATTTTTTAGCATTAATATACATTTTTTCTTTATCCAAAACATCATCTTCTATGTGAAAACAAACCACTTCAAGAATAAATAAATCCGTAATAATCTTACCATCATCCATAATAGGAACATACTGGTTCAATATAACTTCAAACCTCGCTTTAACACCATCAATCCCTGGCACCAATACCTTATTACTAGGAACCGTTGTTAATTTCAATTCGGAAACTTCACTCTCGTCTAGTCCAAAACTAGCAGCGCTCTGATTAACAAATTCCATTAATTCACGTGTTGGTAATTGGACCACAGCCTGTTTCGAACTAACTAAATTAGCCGCGGTGTGTTTCATTTCACCATTTCTACGTCGATTAATTGATATCGACATTAATGGCAACGTATCCGATACAACACTAAAAAAACTAAACGGAGCTAAATTAATTAGTCCCGTCTCATTTACAGTAGTAACCCATGCTATGGGTCTCGGAATTAATGTACCAGACATTAATTTGTACTGATTTTTAGCCGATAATTCGTTACTATTAAATGAAATCATCTTATATTATTCCTCAATTTTTAATCTATTGGTCTTATCTAACCATTGTTTAGCATTCCGTAATTCTAATTCTGAAATTTGATGTGATTGTTCAGCCTCAAAACTGGTAAATTCAATATTAAATTCTCGACAAAACTTCTTTAGTTCATCAAAATTTGATTTTGAAACAATTGGATCTAAAAATCCATATGAACCCCAAATTTTAATATCACTTAAGTCGACAGTCGCTTTAATATTTTCCGATAACACCATAGGATGTAGTAAAACAGCTGTTTTAAATAGTGCCTGTTCCGTTAATAATGAATGGAAGGCAACGTTAGCCCCATTAGAATAACCTAGGACAATTAATTTTTCTGGATCAAAAGCGTACTTCACAGCTAACTCATTAATTACAGTCATTAACCAATTTGTCTCTACAGATAAACTATTTAAATCGAAATCACCATCCGGTAAATGTGCAAAATAGCGTGTTAAACCATTCTCTATTAACCGTCCACGAATGCCAATTTTAGGACTATCTGGAGCCAAAAAATCTGCAATTGATAGTAAATCTGATTCCGTTCCACCAGTTCCATGCAACATTAAGATTGTCGCATTGCCAACCCTACCAGCTTTATAAGATGTAATTGCTTCTGCCATATCTATAACTTCTTGTCTGAATTGAAATTAACTAAGTGAGCTTCAATATCTGCACGTTGGTCTTCTAAAAATGGTGGTAACTCTAGGTGAATACCAGCTTCTTCATATGTTTCATCTTGCAAGAATCCAGGACCATCCGTTGCAATTTCAAATAATACACCTTCACCAGGACGGAAATACTCTGATTTAAAATAGAATCGGTCAACAAAACCTGAATCACGAATACCAACTCTTTGTATTTGTTCAATCCAATAGTTTAATGACTCTTCATCTTCTGTCCTGAAAGCAATATGATGAACTGTTCCATATGCTTGAATCTCATTCGGTAAATCTTGGTCTTCTTCGATAATAATTTGTGCGCCATGTCCACCATCGTTCAATTCATATAATGTACGTTGATTTTCTGTGGCAATTTTATCAAATCCCAATAATTGTCTTAACACAATATCCATACGTTCTGGATAATCCACTGTAATAATTGTTGTTCCTAACCCATTAATTGCGAACATCTTGGGAACCGGACTATATAATTAAGGTGTCCCAGCTTCCACACCATGATTACGTTCGTCAGAAATTAATTGATATTGCTCATGATCAAAATCATAAAAATTCATTGTTTTACTGCCAAAATTCATTTCAATTTCATCATGTTTAATATCATAATCGTCAAATCGTTCTGCCCAAAAATCTAGGGCATCATCGCTAGGAACTCTAAATCCAATTCTCGAAATACCATTTTTTCCTTTTGTGCCTTGAAATAAACCCGGAAAATCAAAAAAGGTAATATCGGTTCCTGCCGATCCCATATCATCCGTAAAGTATAGATGATAGGTTCTAACATCATCTTGATTTACTGTTTTTTTAATTAAATGTAATCCTAATATTTCTGTCATAAAATGAAACATTTTTGGTGAACTTGAAGTAATAGCTGTAATATGATGTAATCCTAATAATTTAGTGTTCATGATTGATACCCCCAATTTATTTAATAAACTTAAATTATCACACTTACTAAAAGTAAGCAATTTATTTAACCTAATTATTTTATACTTAAGTCTGATAACCTTAATCTATACTTTAGAAGATTCATTTATTAAACAAGTTACAAATTCTTGAATTGGCTTTGGTAGTTCGTTTCTTCCAACAAGGTAGAATTCACGCTGATACTGTTTTGATAGTACTTTGACTGGTATCTCTGGGTAATCAGTCAGTGCAGTCTGTGAAACAATTGATTGCCCTATACCTTGTCTGAGCAATTGAATAATTAATGAATTACTTTTAATCGTCATGAAGTGCTCTAACGTTAAATTATTTGCTTTTAAGTAGTTAATTGAATAATGATAAACACCTGATCCATGTTCTCTAAGTAACCACGGCTCATCCTCATTACCAGCCCAAACTAATTGATCAGTCGTCAACGAGTAACGTTTAATATTCTTCTCAGTCAACGGTTTTTCAATAAATCCAAAATCTAACTTATGTTGCTTTAATTGTTCCATAATTTGTGATGAATTAAGAACGCTAACTTCTAATTCTAATCGTTTTAGAGATTCCTTATTTTTGCGTAACAGGTCAGGTAGTAAGTATGCTGCAGTGGTGTGTGAGGCAGCTATTTTACAGGCAATTTTCTGATCAGTTTTTTGATGTTTTAAGGCAAATAAATCTTGCTGCCATAAATCTAGTAATTGCTGTGTTTGCTGGTAAAGTAGCGTTCCACTCTCGGTAGGTACAATTTGTTGTCGGCCATTTCTTTCAAATAACATAACACCTAATGTTTCTTCCAATTGCTTAATTTGAACTGAAATCGTTGGTTGTGATAAAAATAGTAGTTGCGCACTAGTAGTAAAGTTCCTTGTTTCATAAACTGATTTAAAAATTTCTAAATTTTTAAAAATATTAACCACTTCCATTCGTTTTATTAATAGTACTTATTATAAAGATTTATTTTATTAATTAAAAGAAATCAGCTATAGTTAAAGTATTGTTTAGAGAGGATGATCATATTGAAAAAAATAACTAACTTACTACCAGGATTTATCGTTGCCTTACTAATTGGGCTTGCCAGCTATTTTATTGCTAAACTTTGGTTGCCCATGTTAGGTGGTGCAACTATTGCTTTATTCATTGGAATCATTTTAGGTAATACTGTTCTACATCAACCCACACTAACGGCCGGAACTAAATTTTCTGAGAAACGTTTATTAGAATACTCAGTTCTTTTGTTAGGTGCGACTATCACATTTCAAAGTATTAAAGAAATTGGTTTAAATGGCTTACTTTTTACTTTTCTTCAAATGAGTATCACAATTATTTTTGCAATTTGGCTAGGTAAAAAATTAGCCTTTGGTGAAGGTACTTACTTATTAATGGCCGGTGGAAATGCTGTCTGTGGTTCATCAGCCATTGGTGCAATTGCCCCAGTTATTGATGCTGATAATGAAGAAACTGGAATTTCAATTACGTTAGTTAATCTAATGGGAACCATTTTAATGTTAACATTACCTATTATTGGAACCCTCCTCTGGGGTGGTAACAATGTTTTCAGAGGTGTCTTAATTGGTGGAACTGTGCAATCTGTTGGGCAAGTAGTTGCAAGTGCAACTATGCTAAATCAGGATGTCATCGTAACTGCTACATTGTTCAAAATATTAAGAATTATTTGTTTAGTATTTGTTATTACTATTTTTAGCTATTTACACAGCAAGAATCAACCTACCCAAAAAGCGTCACAAGTAACAACAAAAAAATCAACTTTAGTTCCTTGGTATGTTATTGGATTTTTAACACTTTGTGTCCTTAATAGTTTACATTTTTTACCTTCACGAATTGGTGAAACTGCACATTTTCTAAGTACATGGTGTGAAATAATCGCCTTAGCTGCTATTGGCCTTCGGTTAAATTTAAAATCACTATTTAGTCAAGGCAAGCGTTTATTACTTTATGCTGGTGGTATTATGCTTGTTCAAGTAGTATTAGCAATCGGTTTAATTACAATTTTATTTTAAAAAAATAATCATATGACCTGGCCATAATATGCCAAAGTCATATGATCATTTTTTTATTCAGATTATAATTTAAAGATGCGTTCTTGCCGGTCAAAACTCTGATCAGCAAACCAACCTTCCAACAATGTTAATTGCTGCCGTTCAAAAATGATTTCCTTATTTTTAGCCAAGCACTTAATCACATGTCCGGCTGTTTCACGAGTAGTCCCGCTAACTAACGCTAGCTCTTTAATCGTGACACGATAAGGAATAACGACATGCTTTTCTGTGAAATCAGCACCTAATTGTTCTGCTAAAATATTGATAGCTTGTACAATTCGATCATGAGCACTAGACGTTACCATTCTTTGCACTTGATTCTCTGTAGCGCTTAGAATTGTTGACATCTCCCTTATTGATCGAGTAGCCATCAGAATATTTTGCTTCAATATCCGTTCAACTAAGGCCATTGGGAAATAGACGATTTGTATATCCGTCATGGCTCTCGCTAAATAAGGGTAATTTTTATCACTTAGTAAGCCTCGATACGGAAATCCTAAGTCATTTTTGATATATGAATAAAATCCAAAGTCGCCATCAATATCAAATCGTTCAACCCGTATTACGCCTTCTATTAAAAAATAAAAACGTGTACGTTGATCATTTTCGTCAAAAAGAACCTGACCTTTTTGGAACGATTTGATACTCATGTTGTTCATTAGTAAATTGGCTTCTTCATCAGTAAGTGCTTCAAAATCTGATAATTTTCTTAAATACTGCATATATTGGGGTACTGCTTTAATTTTTTGCATTGTTTGATCCCCTCCACTAATTACTAACTCCCTAAACTCTCTCCTTTATCATTTTAACATGGATATTCCTTGGCCACAATTTACCTTACAACTTTGTTAGCTAGTTCAGCTTAACTATCGCTTTTTATTAACCTTTTACGATAACTGTCCCAGCATCATTATCTAATAATTGACTGATGTTTTCTAAAGATGTCACAATTGCGCGACCCTTTTTACTTGCTTCAACGAATTCAATCGCAGCTTCAATCTTAGGTAACATACTACCTTTAGCGAATTGATCTTCTTTGATATATTCTTTTAATTCAGAAACAGTTACCTGTTC
The DNA here is from genome assembly GCF_056781915.1 of Dellaglioa sp. CoH-57-MRSF-21. The sequence goes on from NZ_JBXAXU010000001.1 coordinate 29,013, forward strand.
TAATTTTTCTTGATTAGGTTTATTGAAGTTAACATAAACATTATCAACACTCGTCAAAATAATAAGTAAATCAGCATCTACCAATTCAGCTAATTTTTCTGAAGCGAAATCTTTATCAATAACAGCTTCTACGCCATGTAATTTACCGTTTTCTTCAACAACAGGAACACCACCGCCACCAACAGAAATTGAAATAACACCATTTTCTGTTAATTGATCGATTGTTTTGTATTCTTTAATCCCAGTTGGACGTGGTGAAGGAACAACACGACGCCATCCACGACCAGCATCTTCAACAAATGTCATCTCTTCATGTGCAGCCATTTCTGCTTTAGCAGCTGTTTCTGAATAGAATGGACCAACTGGTTTAGTTGGGTTACTAAATGCAGCATCATTTTGATCAACGATAACTTGTGTCACAATAGTTGCAACTTCTTTATTGATTCCTTTTTCAACCAATGCATTATCCAATGCATTTTGCATCCAATAACCAATACTTCCTTGTGTCATTGCAACACAAGTATCTAATGGTAAGGCTGGGTTCTTTTCAGAAACTGCAGCTGCTTGTTGAAGTAATAAGTTCCCAACTTGTGGACCATTACCATGAGAGATAATTAATTTATCCCCTTTTTCAACAAATTTAACAAGATATTCAGCTGTTTCTCGCAATGCTTTTTGTTGTGCCTCAGCACTAGCATCCTTTGATAAAATAGCATTTCCACCTAAAGCAATAACAATTTTTCTTGACATATTAATCGACTCCTCATTTTTTTATTTATTAAACAACCATTTTTCCTGAAGCAATTAACCAAATACCAATGCAAGCACCAATAATTATAACCAGGGTTATACCTATTTCGCCTTTTGATAAGAATTTTTCACCTTGTGCTACTCTTGCTTTCCCATAGAAGTAAATCCCTGGAATGTAAGCGATTAAACAGAGTAATAAATAACTGATACCGGCCATAATAATCCCGGCAACTTGGAATAATAGCGCAATTAAACCATATACTAATTGTGCTTTATTGCCTTTTTCATCAATATGTTGAATTGAGTATTTAACTTGATACATCGCAACTAAGATATAACAAACAATAATTGAAGCTGTACATAGTGAATAAGCAAAATTATAAGCCTTATCTGTGAATAAAAGCGTGAAAAGGAATAATTGTACTAATCCGCCTGTTACGATTAAAGCAAAAGTTGGTGCTTTTTTATCATTAACTTTACCAAAGTAACCGGGTAATAATTTACTTTTGGCCATTAATAACATTGTTTCTGCTGGAAGCATTGTCCATGATAACCATGCACCCAAAATTGAAACAATTAAGCCAATACCGATAACGTAACCACCAACTGGTCCAACCATTTCAACAGCAATATATAACATTGCTGGTTGATGAATTGAAGCTAATTGTGCTTGTGTCAAAATACCGTATGGTAACATTGAAGCTAAAACGTAAACGACTAATAAACTAATTAAGCCAATGATTGTAGCCTTACCTGCATCAGATTTCTTTTCTGCACGAGAAGACAACATTGATGCCCCTTCGATACCTACAAAGACCCACATCATAACCATCATACATTTTTTAATTTGTGAAGCGACATCGCCAACAACGAAGTTATGACTCATTGTGCCCCAGAAGTTAGCTGTAAAAATATCGATCTTGAATAAGAATATAGCAACAACAATAAATACAAAAATTGGAATTAATTTGCAGACCGTAACAATCGCATTGATTGCTGCTGCACCTTCAATACCGCGATTAACAAAGTATGTTAATCCCCAGCAAAGGATACTTGCAATTAAAATTGAAGGTAGATTTTGTCCTGATTTAAAGATAGGGAAAAAGTAACCAACCGCACTCATCAAGATTGTAGCGAATGCAACGTTTCCTAACCAAGCAGATAACCAGTAACCCCAACCACTGATGAATCCAGCGAATGGTCCAAATCCTTTTTCTGCATAAGTAAAAATACCTTCTAAATCTGGTTCTTTATTTAATAAGTTATTCAATGAAAGAGATAACATCAAAATACCAATTCCGACAATTACCCAACCAATTAGAGCAGGACCGGGTGAAGATGCATTGGCTAAATCAGAGGTTAGTCCGAAGACCCCACCACCAATAGAAGAACTAATAACTAACGCGACTAGCGCCATTAAACTAATTTTTTTAACTGTATGTTTTTCGTCCATAATTTAACTGCCTACTTTCTTTATTAAAAATAAAAAGGGACCTAATCTAAAGTCTTGCTCCAGATTAGTCCCCCTAATGACAGCCTATTTTTTTGCAGAGACACTTCCCTGTTAAGTTACTTTCACCGTTAAAAACAAACTATCATAATGTTATTAAACGCGTGGAATGAATAAGTTTCCTGCAGTTGCAGCCATAATTGCTTTGATTGAATGCATTCTGTTTTCTGCTTCTTCAAATTGACGCGCATATTTACTACGGAATGCTTCGTCAGTAATTTCCATTTCTTTAACACCATATTTTTCGAACATTTCTTTACCATATTCAGTTTCAATGCCATGGAATGCTGGTAAACAATGCATGATGATCATATTTTCATTACCAGTCTTTTTAACCATGTCCATGTTTAATTGGTATGGTTTCAATGTGTTAATACGTTCTTCGAATTTATCTTCTTCACCCATTGATACCCAAACATCTGTGTAAAGAATATCTGAACCTTTAACCCCTTTATCAACGTCTGAAGTAATCATGTTCTTGCTTCCTGATTTTTTAGCAAATTCAGCAGCAAATTTTTGAACTTCTTCAGTTGGTTGTAATGAGTCAGGTGCAACGATATGAATATTTACACCTAACATTGATCCAGTTACCAAAAGGCTGTTAGCCATATTGTTACGGCCATCCCCAACGTATGTTAATGTGATGCCTTTTAATTTGCCAAAGTTTTCTTTAACAGTCATAAAATCAGCAATCATTTGTGTTGGATGCCATTCATCAGTTAAACCATTCCATACAGGAACGCCTGAGAATTTAGCTAATCCTTCAACAACATCTTGGCTGAATCCACGGAATTCAATACCGTCGAACATACTACCTAATACTTTAGCTGTATCTTCAACTGATTCTTTTTTACCTAATTGAATATCATTTTTTCCAAGAAATTCAGGATGAGCACCTAAATCAACTGATGCTGTTGTGAAAGCAGCACGTGTTCTTGTTGAATTTTTTTCAAAAAGTAAGGCAATATTCTTACCTTGAAGATATTTATGAGGGATTCCACGTTTTTTCAAATCTTTTAAATGAATTGAGAAATCGATTAAATATTCTAATTCTTCTGGAGTAAAATCTTTTTCTGCTAAAAGACTGCGACCTTGAAAGACTGTGTTTGACATATTAATTTCCACCTTTTTTAAATTTTATTTTTTTAAGTCTTCACGAACGATAGGCATACTCATACAACGTGGACCACCACGACCTCGTGATAATTCGGCTGAAATAACTTCAATAACTTTAATTCCATAACTTCTTAGGACTTCATTTGAAACGTAGTTACGATTATAAGTTACAACTGTATTAGGAGCGATTGCCAATGTATTTGAACCATCATTCCATTGTTCACGAGGTGCAACTACTGCATCGCCGTTACCAACTGGAATTAAGATAAGTTCTGGTACTTTTAAGACTTCACGTAAGACATTTTGTAAGTCTGTACGATGTGAAATGTTAATGTGGTTATCTTTACCTGGTTCTAAGATAAATGTATCAACGTTTCCGCCATTATCTTGGATTCCTGGATGAATTGTAAATTTATCGTAATCAATCATTGTGAACACTGTATCCAAATGCATCATTGCACGGTTATTAGGGATTTTAATTGCTAGAATCTTATCAAAGCCACTGTGTTTTGCAAATAATACTTGTGCTAATTCTTCGATTGAACGAGCTGAAGTACGTTGCGAAATACCAATTGCAAGAACGTGGTCGTTTAAAATTAATTCGTCTCCACCTTCCATACGGTCGAGATGGTTACGACTACGCCATACGTTTACGCCTTTATTAGCAAAACGTGGATGGTATTCCATAATGTATTCCATAAATAATGATTCGCGACGACGTGCAGCGAATGTCATACGGTTAATTGTTAAACCATCACCCATTGATGCTGCTGGGTCACGTGTAAAGTAAAGGTTAGGCATTGGATCCATAAAGAATGGATAGTCTTCAGAAGAACTTAAATCAACTAAAGCATTTGACTTGTAATCGATTTCATTTGTTCTAACGCCAGCCATAATTTTATCAACCATATCTTGTGTTTCCATTGAAAGTAAATATTCTTTCAATGCAGCATGGAGTGTGCTAGAAACTAAACCTGATTCATCTAACATTTTTTCCAAGAATTCTTCTTTTACATTTCCTGCATCTAAAGCTTCTGCAGCCAATGTTTCAAGATAAATTGTTTCAACGCCATTGTCTTGCAATGTTTTTGCGAAAAAATCATGTTCTCTTTGAATTTCAGGTAAGTATGGAATATCGTCAAATAAAAGACGACCCATGATATCTGGTGTTAAGTTTTCAACTTCTTTACCGGGTCTCTTTAACAAAACTGTTTTAAGAGTTCCGATTTCTGATGTTACGTGTACTGGACTTGTCATAATGATTACCTCCCATATATTTATTACATGCATAGCATAACAGGAATAATTAGCCTATATTAGTAAACGCTTACACCTATAATGTGAACTATTTCTCATTATGAGGATTCTTACGGTTCAATATCGTATATTACATTTATAAAACGCTTCCACTACCGTGTTTTTAAAATTATTAAATGAGAAACATTAAAAGTACATTATTTTTATGATAATTCTTACTTTAATAAATTAAGACTTGTAATACTAAGAGTGCACCACCAAATAATAGAACAAAGACAACGACGGGCCAAACGAATTTTACCCAGTGCGAATATCTGATATTTAACATTTGAAGTGTTGCCATAACTAACCCTGTTGGTGCTAAGAAAAGCATTGCATACTGTCCAAATTGATAAGCAGAAACGACAATAAATCTTGGAATATCTGCAGAATCAGCTAATGGCGCAAATATTGGCATTGCTAAAACGGCTAATCCGGATGAAGAAGGTACGATAAATCCAAGGAAGAAGAAAATAACCATCATGATAATTATGAAAATTGGTCCACTTACGCCAACAACTAAAGATGACGCATATTGAAGAATGGTATCTGAAATCAATCCTTGATTTAACACGATATTTATCCCTCTGGCAAGTCCAATAATAAATGACACCCCAACTAAACTAGATGCACCACTGACAAAAGCATCAATGACACCCTTTTCACCTAGACCATCTCGACCTGTACCTGTTAAGAACATAATGGCGATAGCAAATACCAAGAATGAAGATGCCATCGTTGGGAACCACCAACCTTTTGCCATAACGCCCCAAACCATGATTGGGAATGTCACAACAAATAATAATAGAATAATTTTCTTACGAATAGTGAAAACTGATTTATTACCACCTTCACCTGAAGATACTGACCATAATCGATTAAAGTCTTTACTATCTTCATAAGTAATTGAAGCTGTTGGATCATCCTTAACCTTTTTACTATAACGTCCTAAATAAATAATTAAGAAAATAGACCCGACAATCAAACCAACAATCCGCCAAATCATACCTTGCGTAAAATCAATTCCGGCTGCATTTGACGCAATAACAACTGAGAACGGATTAATCGTAGAGAATGTGGTCCCAATAGAACTGGATAAGAAAATTGCCCCCACGCAGACTATCGAATCATAGCCCATCGCGATAAATACTGGTACCAATATTGGATAGAAGGCCACTGCCTCTTCTTCAATCCCGCAAAGAGTTCCGCCTAAAACCATTAAAATTGAAACAAAGAAAATTGATAAAAATTCATGACCTTTGGTTTTCTTAGTTAGCGCAATTAAACCTGATTCAAACGCGCCGCTGACTTTAACAACACCAATTAAACCACCCAGGACTAAAATAAAGACCATAATATCTACGGCTTCAATTGTCCCGTTAACCATACTATTTGTGATATCAGCTGGTCCTGCCGGATTTTGCTTCAATCGCTGATATGTATTAGGTATTGATACTGCTGCCGTAATACCACCTGATGTAAATTGTTTAATATCAATTTTGACATGAAGTTTATCCAATTGATTTTGTGTCGCAGGAACTTTTTTTACATTCCCATGCGCATCGGTAATTTTTAATTCCGTACTTGCCTGATCATAAGATAATTTAGAGTAAGAGCCCGCTGGAATAATCCATGTTGCCATAACTGCAACAATCGTTAATATAAATAAAATAACAAAAGCGCCGGGCATTTTTAACTTAAATTTCTTTTTAGGTACCTTTTCCATTGTTGTCGTTGAATCCATTATAATTTCCTCCTTTAATTGTTTTATACCAAATAGATAGCGGCGTTATCCTTTTACTGTATTTTTATCATGACACCCTCCTCTGCCGGTCGTTTCGCTTGGAGTATATCAACAGTCTACAGTTTCTGGTGTGAAATCGGTTACATTAAAAGTGTGAACCAGCTCACACTTTTTGATTTATCATCTAATTTTACTTTCCACAAAAAGAGAGATAAAAAGTAACTTGTAAATCTACTTTTTATCTCTCTTTGATGCACTAAACTTATTCATGTAATGCTTGTGACAAGCGTTTTAATCCTTCTACTAAAACGGATTCTTTAGCACAGTAACCTAATCTTGCATGTCCTGGCACACCAAATCGGCTTCCAGGTACTAATAAAACCCCATAATCTTTTAATAATTTTTGACAAAATTGTTCATCATCTTCAATTGTTTCAAATTTTATAAATGAAGTCGAGACAGATTTTGGCACTACTAAGCTAACTGCTGGCTCATTTTCCACCCAATCACTTAAAATTTTTAAATTTCGTTTCACAATTTGTCGATTTCTATCCAATACTAATTCTTTATTTTTTAAAATATGAACAGCCATTTGGTCATTAAATACACCTGCACAAATCATCGTATAATCACGGTATTTTCTAAAAATATCTGTAACAGCTGGACTAGCAACCGTCCAACCGATTCTAATACCGGGAGTTGAATAGGTTTTTGATAAACTATTCGTCGCAATACCTTTGTCATATAAATCAACAATTGAACTTACGTCCGTTGTATCATCTAAAGGTAAATAGACCTCATCAACTAATACATATGCGCCGACTTCTTTTGCAATTTTAACGATTTCAGTCATTAGTTTAGTTTCAATTACTGTTCCCGTTGGGTTATTCGCATTATTTAAACAAATCATTTTAGTATCTGGTCGAATAATTGCTCGTAATTCATCCAAATCAGGCATCCATTGATTTTTTTCAGAAATATTCCAAAAATCGACTTCAGCTCCTAATGATTTAGGAATATCATAGAGTTGCTGATAACTAGGATACATAGAAATCACATGATCACCAGGTTCAATCAACGCGTATAGTGCCAGTTGATTTGCTCCTGTTGCACCATTAGTTTGTAAAACTTGTTCCGGCGAAACCGCTTTATAAAGTTTGCTAACCTCTGCTTTAAAAGCTGGGGACCCCTCAATCCAACCATAATTCATCTTTTGTGCATCTAAATCACGATAAAAATCCTGACCATTTTCTTGACCAATATTTAATAATTCGTTCATTGTCATCGATGAAACCGTTCTTTGTGCAATATCATACGTAGCTTTAGATTCATAGACATTTAACCACTCTTCAACGCCAAATCCTGCAATTTCCATAAGTTATCATTCTCCAATCTATATTATTTGTCTTAACGTCCTAAATAATAACAGAAATTAAAAATTAAGCCAGTGTCTGTTTAAATATATTAAAATGACAAATCTGAACTTTTAATTTTATAACATAAAAAATCTGTTGCCAGTAATAGGTTTTCCTATCATCAACAACAGATATTACAGTTTTTAATAAATTATCTAATCTACTAAGGTAAATCCAAATGTGCTACCCAGCGCTTGGATTTTTTTTAACATTAACTTAGGGATACTAGGATCACTCATCGATAACGTTAATTGCCATTTTTCTTGATTTAGCAAATTAGGATTTGCAACTAATGCTGACCCAACAGCAACTAAATCTAATCCCGATTTTAATGCTGTCGTTGCTCTATCAAAAGTATTTAATGAGCCGGCTGCCACGATTGGTACCCGTTGATTAACTAGTTGAGAAACTCTTTGAATATAGGGTTCACCACCCTTTGGACCATCAGTTAACGCATCACCCAACGAAAGGTGCAAATAACTCACCTGTTTAGCAACTAAATTCGTTATCAAAGCTTCTGTATCTTCTAATTTAAGACCATCTGTTTCACGTTCTTCAAGTGTAATTCGGTAACCGATAATAAATTCTTTAGTCGTATTTTCATCAGCCACTCGTTGAACTTCATCAACTACTGCCATAGCAAATCGTAATCTATTTTCTAATGATCCGCCCCACTGATCAGTCCGATGATTATAGTGTGGTGAAAGAAAATTTTGAATTAGAAATCCATGGGCACCGTGAATTTCAATACCATCAAAACCTGCTTGAATTGCACGTTTAGTTGCTGTTCCGAAAGCCTTTATAACTTGTATTAGCTCTTCTTCTGCCAATTCTCGAGGTGTCTGTGCTGGAGCAAATGGTGTTTTTGGTGCTGGTACTGGACTCGCACTAACAACGTCATGATTTGTAATTAATTCTGGTAATGCCTTATTTCCAGCATGATTTAATTGTAAGATGGCCTTTGCCCCACCGGCCTTAATAGCTGTGGCTAACTTCGTCAAACCTGGTATAAATCGATCTTCATAAACACCAATTTCATGATCAAATCCAACACCATTTTCTTGTACATGGCTCGAACCTGTGATAACCATTCCGACCTGTTTTGCACGTTGTTCGTAATAACTAATTTCTGCTTCAGAAACTGTTTGATCATCGTTACTTGCCCATGTTGTCATAGGTGCCATCACAAGTTTATTTTGTAGGGTTATTTGTTCATTTAAATTGAATTTTTTTCGTAAGTTAATTTGCTTAATCATTATAAAATGTTCCTCCTATATCTAATATAGGTTTATAATAAACCTTCAAGTCGACTTGAAGGCAAGCTTTTTATTTATCGGTCATTTTTAACATCTGTTTTACATGATTTTCGTACGTTTCAATTTTATTATCTAAAAAATTATAAGTATCTTGCATCGCCGCGATTTGTTCACCTAATAATCGTTGCTGTTTAATCAAAATCTGTTTACGTTGCTCTTCAGTGGCCTCACCTTGTTGCGTTAGGTCAGCATATTCTTTTAAAATGTTGATTGAAATCCCCGTTTGACGCATATGTTTTGCAAAATTAACCCATTCTAAATCGATTTCATCATAGTCCCGATACCCGCTTGTATTCCGTGATACAGTGGGAATAAGTCCTACTTCCTCATAATATCGTAACGTCGCAGTCGGTAAATCAAACTTCTCACTTACTTTTTTAATATTCAAAATCAAACACTCCTATTCTCATCTTTTTTAATCTCATTAGACAATTAAGATAAAGGATCAGATTAAATTTTATAATGTTTCACATGAAACATTTACATCATTTTTTCAGCTAAGCAGTTACATTCAACCATTTCTGGTGCATTTTTACTTTTTTCATCAATCACACTTTGTAGTTTCACAATATCTGATTGGCTTAACTCAACTTCACTTAATAAATCGGCAATTGTTGAGCCAATTTTCATTTGGCACATATGTTCAAATAATAACTGACTAACATGATCCATCGTCGTTTGTTCTTCTATTAGGGGTTTGTATATGAATGCTCGGCCCTCTTTATCAGCAGATAATGCACCCTTTTTTACTAATCGACCCAATAATGTTTTTATTGTTGGCATTTGCCAATTCTTTTTTTCTTTTAAATTCTTAAATATTTCATTACTAGTACTCTGACCTAATGTCCAGATAACACGCATAACTTCCCACTCAGCGTCGCTAATTTCAATTATTTTTTTATTATTCATTAGTATTGCCCTTCTTTCATTGGTCTTATGATTACAATTGTAAACTAATGTATTTAACCCGTCAATAAGCTATCTTTCAAATTAGTATAATCGGTTAAATACTCATTATTAACTAATACTATCTCATTTTTTAATATTGATTAAACTCATTTGTTTTTGCATATTATTCGTTTCCTTTTTTTAACTTAGCTTTTAAACAAAACAATTGATATACTAGTGTTTATGACTTTAGACTAATTATTTAAGGGGATTTTTTATGACTACTTTTTTTAATCGCTACAAAACATCTTTATTATTACTCTCGGGTCTAATCATAGGTGGGATTGTCGGCTTAATCTTTAAAGAACAAGCTGCTGTCCTTAAACCTTTAGGAGATCTTTTTCTAAATCTAATGTACATGATTTTAGTTCCACTTGTTTTTTTCAGTATTTCATCTGCCATCGCAGAAATGTCTGAAATGAAACGACTTGGTAAAATCATGATTACAACATTAATTGTCTTCCTAACAACGGCTTTCATTGCTGGTGTTATTGGGTATATCGGTGTTCGTCTCTTTAACCCTATTCACGGCGTCAACGTTGATACGATTAAAGGTTTGATGGGTACTGTTAAAGATACATCAACAAAATCATCTGGTTTAGAAACATTAGTTAATACATTCACCGTTAATGACTTTTATCATTTATTATCAAAAGATAATATGTTACAACTAATTATCTTTTCGATTTTAATGGGTACAGCTGCTTCAGCAACCGGTAAAGAATCTAGTGTATTTACAAAATTTTTATCAGCTGGAAACGTAGTAGTTATGCGGATGGTTAAATATGTGATGATCTACGCGCCAATTGGTTTAGGTTGTTTCTTTGCCAATATTATCGGTAATTTAGGACCTCAGATTGCTGCCGGATATTTGCGCAGTTTCATTCTTTACTTAGGTATTACAGCTTTCTACTTCTTTGTGATGATGAGTTTCTATGCATTTATCGCAGGTGGCAAAGCCGGTTTTATGATTTTTTGGAAAAATGTCTCAGCTCCTGCTGTTACAGCAATTGCAACAAGTTCTTCAGCTGCATGTATCCCTGTTAACCTAGAGTATTCTAAAAAAATGGGCGTGAGCGAAGATATCGCAAATACGATCATCCCATTAGGTGCAAATACGCACAAGGATGGCTCTGTTATTGGTGGCATCTTAAAAACAACATTTTTATTTGCCGTTTTTGGTAAAGATATCACGAGTTTAAATAATATGATTATGATTATCTGTGTTTCATTCTTGGTTGGTGTCGTGATGGGCGCTATTCCAGGTGGTGGTATGGTTGCCGAAACCTTAATTTGTTCAATCTTCGGTTTCCCAATGGCTGCTCTTCCATTAATTCTAATTATTACAACCATCATTGATATTCCCGCAACTTTATTAAATTCAACAGGAAATACTGCTACTGCAATGCTTGTTACGCGTTTCGTTGAAGGTAAAAATTGGTTAAAAGATTTTATGGCACAATAATAATAACAATCCCCCTATATTAGATACTGAAATATCAGTCTAGTATAGGGGTTTTTTGTAATTAAAAACTGCCCTTTCCAAAATTGGACGGACAGTTTACTATTAATCATCTTCTCTACTTAATTGGTCTCTACCATACTTTATATTTTTTCTTCGCGTATTTTGTGAATCCTCAAATGCTTGACGATATTGACGAAACCATCTAAGTATCGTTCCTTCACTAACGTCGAGTGCCTCTTCAGCATCCTCTGTAAAATTCTCCCACGCATCAGGATCTTGTTGTTTTATTTCTTTTCTAAGTGTCGTAATAATTGGTTTTAATTTTTCTCTATCTTCAGGTGTCATCTCTAAGAATGCCTCAGTACCTTTAGGTTCCATTTGACTAATATTAGTAAATTCACTGTTATCTGCACTATTAGTAATAAATGAACGAATTGGTATGATAATAAAAAAGACTAACGTTATTTTAGGGAAAAACCAGCCTATAAGAATTAAAGCTAATATTAATAATCCGGTTTCTGTGTTATGTCTGCCATAAATGGTTACATATACTTTTTTCATATCAGATTTTTCTGTATATTTTTGATGAATAATTTCTTTTACAATTTCCCTGAATAGATAAATAATTAACAAATATAAAACACCATACATTGTAACCGTTTCTCTGACAGTATCACTTGTCATTAGTCGTGTGAAGGTTGGCATTAACGATAAAAGCATCATTAAGATTAAATCCATCACAATTATTTTATTTGGTACTTCATTTACTTCCGAAAATGCGACCGCATGTTGATACCAGATATTAGCAACAAAACAGAAACTAACAATAAAGATTCCAATGGCTTGAAACAAACCAACAAAGTTAATCTCCCCATTTTTTATCTCAATTGGCATCTCTAATACCATAATGGTTATAATAATGGCTATAATCGCATCACTTAACGTATCCAACCGCTCTTTAATTTTCATATGTACCTCCTTTAAAATACTGCTATATTTAACCTATTTTTTTCTTTTTTTTAGTCGTTCTTCTCGTAAGGCTAATAATTTTGCAGTCGTTGATAAGGACATCGATATTAAAATAAAAAATAAACTAGTTTTGATAACTACTGTTGGTAATGCCCCTCCAACTGATTTAATAACAAGCGTTGATATTGTTAAAAAAACTGTGAAAAAATTTAAAATAAGTAAACTAATATCATATTTTCCCTTAATTTTTAATAAAATATGAGAAAAATAGAAAAAAGCAATACTAATTATCATAAATAAACTATAAATTATAAAAAAGATAATAATAAATACGACTGGTTCTGCTTTTGCAATCTCCATAAAGGAACGATCCGTTGCTATTTCTGACACTGATAAAACTTGTGAAAATAAAAAATAGGTAGCAATCACAAAAATAGCATACGTAATAATCTTTTTAACATTTTTCATCATTTTAGCATCTTTCATTATTCACCATTCCTCTAATCCAAGATTTATAATTATTCTTATATTATATTATTTATGGCTAACAGATCATCAATTTCGTAGGTCGCTTTTATTGATGTCTTATTTTTAATGTTTTTCGGATTGTACCAGACAGTATCAACGTGAACATTGTTCCCACCTTGAATATCTGATGTTAAAGAATCACCAATAATAAGTGCCTTATCGGGATTAAATCCAGCAATATGGTCAAAAGCATAGTTAAAAAAGCCAACCGTTGGTTTTTGATAACCCGTCATTTCCGAAACAAATATTTGCGGAAAGTACTTATCTAACTTTGATTCTGCTAATCGTTTATACTGCATGTTTGCAACGCCATTGGTAATAATCGACAATTGATAGTTAGCTGTATCTATTGATGCCAATAATTCATCTGCGCCCATCATTTTTTCATGTCCGGCAGACAGATTATCTTGATACTGTTTAGCCAACTCTTTACCATCAACTACTCTATTAAACTGTTTTTTGAAAAATATCGCAAACCGATTTTCTAATAATTGATCCCGCTTTAAATTACCACGCTCATATTGGCGCCATAACTGCTGATTAAATTTCAAATAATTTTGTTTTATTTTATCATCTAATGTTATTTTTTGCGTTAAAAAAAGCTTTTCTAGTGCAGCTTTTTCAGTTAACCCAAAATCAAGTAACGTATCATCAATATCAAATAGTAAAAATTCGTAATTTTTCAATTCAATTCTCAACTTTCATTCATGTAATTTAGTTACTGGACATTATCATTTTAACATAAGATTTAAAGTAACAAAAAAGCTTTGAATAAGGAATTATATCCCTATCCAAAGCTTCTTATTTTTATAATTTAAATTTTAGTACCAACCGTTTGATAACCAGAATGATTTTGCAGCACTCCATGAACCATAACGACTTGTTACGTAATTGTTAGCTACTTTTTCTTGGTTTGCAGCTGAGTAATCACCATTTAAATATGATGAACTTAATTGGTATTTACCAATATATTGGCCATTTCTTGCTGAGTATGAACCACCAGATTCTTTGTTAGCAATCCATGCTTTAGCACTTGATGAATCAGTAGTGCTTGCAGTTGCTGTTGACACTGTACTCTTTGGTGCAACTGTTGTTGCTGCTTTAGCAGGAGTTGCAGCTGGTGTTGCTGCCTTAGTAGTTGTTGTATTTGTTGTTGATGCTGTATTTGCTGTTTTAGCAGCTGTATCAGTATTGATTGTTAATTGTTCACCAACATAAATTAAATTAGCGTTACTAATTTTATTTTCTTTAACAATTGCGTTAACACTGACATCATTAGATGTTTTGTTAGCGTAAGTTGCTGAGATGTTATTTAGTGTATCACCTGATTTTACAGTATATACATCAGCATCTGCTGCTTTAACTGCAAGTCCAAGACCTGCTGCTACTGTTGCTACCATTGCTACTGAAAATTTTGTCATCTTTTTATTTAATTTCATTATATTTAGTTCTCCTTTTAAGTTAAACGTTTTTATTTATTTTTTTCTTATTTATCTTACGAGGTTCATACTATCAGTTAGTTTTTACATAAGCATTTCAGTCAAATATCATTATCTTGAAATAATGTAATAAATATCATATTCCGTAATAAATGTAAAATAAATCAAATACACCATTACCTTCTTATTCCCTTAGTGACAGTTAATCTATTAATAATTCGTCTGTAATTTATGTGTCAAAATATAGAGATAAATACGTTGAAAATCAAGTAAAAAGTTTATTTTTTTAATTGATTTATTAAAAAAAGGTATTATCAGCAATGAATATTGCTAATAATACCTTTAAAATTTCACTTGATCGTGCTGTGTCCAAGTATCTAATCGAGCACTTTTGATCACTATTTCATAAATAATCTCATTTTCTATATCTTCTTCCAGTAATCCATCCATAAATCCTGGCACCTGTGCCCGATACAACTCTGCTAGATCTTCTAATTTATATTTTGACCTCTTAACACTTAACCTATTACTAGCAATAGTCATCCCTGTACTCGTTGGAATTGTATTAATAGCTGCTTTACCTAAATCCAATTCAGCAATTTTAGGCGTTTCCGGAGCTGAACCAAAATACCAAACATTTGATTTATCAGGTGAAACAATAAATCGCATCTGACGACTCGATGGCATCCCATCTGCAGTAGCAGTACTCAGGACCATTTGATTTGTTTCACCAATAAATCGTCTAAATTTATCTAACACATTATGTTCTTCCACTTCTGAAGGTGCCCCTTCATCAATAAATGCTAATACCTCATCAACTGTTTTTAACTTAGACTCATTTTGTAGGTAATACAATATTTGTGGGATATACGGTGAAATATCCCGATCTTTATAATAAAACTGTAACCATCTTTTTGAAGCAAGCAGTGGGCCCGCGTACGTTACTCTTAGTTTAGTTTTATACCAACTAATTAAATGTTTTAATGGCCAGTGTTTGAGCATTATTTGCCAAAAGTATGACGTAAATAGAAATAGAATTGCCGCTACCAGTACATTAACTTCTATAATACTGACAACTGACAACATTTTGAATGGCTCAAATGTCATATAAAGTCCTAATAGGATTCCGGTTGATAAAACCGTTAAAAACGTAACTAATCTTCGCTTAAATAATCTTAATTTATGTAACATCAAGCCCGAAATGTCACGTCTTTTCTTCATATTTCTTTCTCGTACAACCATCTCATCTAATAATCTTTTATCCTCTTTAGAAATCATCTTCATCCTCATCTCCAAAGTAATCAAATTGTTGCCTTAATTCAAATGTCCCAATATCGGCATAATCTTGTATGATAATTTTATTTTGACCCTCTCTATGATCTCGTGGCCCATATTTTAAATAGTACATTTCTTCAGCTAAGTCAGTGTGTTTCTTTAATAATTTTGAATCATAACTTTCTATATCATTTTTTAGACGATTATTCGAAAGAATTAAATTATAAATATGCAAAATTAAAAAGAACGCAATAAAAAACAAATAGTATTGTAGGAATGTATTTATAATCGTATCAAAAAGCTCAGTAAATAGTGTTTGATCAATTGGGATTGCCTTATCTTTAAATAAAATCAAGATAACCGTGATACTGATTGGTACTAAGCACGCAATCCAGCCAATTGTTATTAATACTAATTGTCTTAGTTTGAGACTTACATTTTTTTGACCAAAAAACCAATCAATCGTCAATGCGTCTTCATCTACTTCGTTCACAATATAGTCAGGCTTATTTTTTGTCATCATCGTCGCCTCCTAAATCTGTTGTAATACTATCCGAACGTTCAGGTGAATGCCATACGCCACCATCTTCACCCGTAATAATTTTACGCACTGTCGGAATTAACTCAGCTACCATTGTATACGTATTTACCATCCAGTAAATGAGGATATACCACGGCGCAAAAATAACGTATTTTAAAGATTTACCACTATCATTGAAAAATGACGCCATGATTAACTGAATCAAACCAATAATGACCTCTATTGAAATAAATATGCAGGCGAGCGCTAAGTTATTGCTCAACTGTAACCAATCACCATTTACAATACAGATAATTTGAATTGCTAAAAATGCAATCATACTTAACCAATAAAAGACTGACCAAATAACACTTAATCCATAATCAATAATAATAGGTACACTTGAAAATTGTTTAATCGGATGACGTAGAACGCGTAACGTCTTCGTTAGAAGTACATAAACGCCACCAGATGACCATCTATGTCTTTGTTTAATTAGTTCACCTAGCTTTTCAGGTACATCCATAAAGAAGCGAATATGCGGCGCAAAATAAGCCACCCAACCTAATGCCTGCATGTCCCAGGCAATTGCGATATCTTCTGTTGGCTGTTCAGCTTCCCAACCACCAACATCTAAAACGGCTGCTTTTCGATACATTGTATTTGCACCTGAGAAAGCAAATAAACCGCCATAAGATAATTGCGATCTCTTAATTAAGCCAATGATTGAATTTAATTCATTCTGTTGTGCTTCTGCTACAATTGTTGTTTTATTAATTGGTAACATATTCCCAGTGACAGCGCCTAAATTCTTGCCACCTTTTCTTTCAAAATATGACATATATTTCCATAAGGCATCAACTTCTGGTTTTGAATCCGCATCATTGGATAAAATAAATTCGCCTTTAGCAAATGCCAATGCAATATTGAATCCAGCTGCTTTTCCACGATTATTAATAATTGTGATCGTTCTTAAACGTGATTTGAACTCCTCTTGTAGCGTCTCCAAAATCTCACCGGTTTTATCTGTGGAACCATCATTAATTACAATAACTTCATATTTATCTAGAGGATAATTTAACTTAGTCTCTAGATGTCGAATTGTTGCTTCTATTGATTGTTCCTCATTATGAGCAGGTACAAAAATAGAAATGAATGGTTCTCCCTTCTCTAAATATTTAGGGAGCTCCTTCTTCTCCATAAATATTCTATAATAAAGGCTCGATACAATAAAGGCTAGGCCTCCAACGATTGGATACGATACAATCGTGTAAATGAGTACCTTCGTAATATCGTTTAGTACTGTTGCTGTCATATAATGACCCCCAAATAATTGTAGTTAAATAAATAGCTAAAATCCTTTACATACATTGACTTAACGCCCTTTTTAAACTATAACCTCTGTGATTTTAATAATCAAATAAAATATTCTAATACTGGATTACTTTGTCTGTCACTATTTTAAAAATTTAAAAGCTATGCTTTCTTTTTAAAAATGTTTCACATGAAACATTTTTAAGCGATTATTTTTAATTAATTTTCAATTTTATGCTAGTATCAGTATAATTATTAAATATTTATTATGGGGGATATTAATTATGAAACAATCACACTACGATACAATTATTATTGGTGCTGGACCTGGTGGTCTTTCTACTGCTTTTGATTTAAGTAAAAAGCAATCTGTTCTCATTATTGAAAATGATCTTTGGGGTGGTACTTGTCCTAATCGAGGTTGTGACCCAAAAAAAATGCTTTATTCTGCTGTTGAAACTAAACAACGCCAAGAAGCAATGCAAGGCTTCGGACTAACTGGCAGTTCTATCATTGATTGGCCTAAATTAATGGCTTTTAAATCAGCTTATACGGATAAAGTTCCAGCCAATACCCTAGCAGGTTTATCTGCAGCAAATATTAAAACTGTTCACGGATCTGCTAAGTTTATTTCAAAGTCAGAAATTAACGTTAATACTGAAACTTACACTGCCGATAATTTTGTAATTGCGACCGGTCAGTCACCTGTAGTCCCTGATATTCCAGGCAGTCATTTACTAAAAACAAGTACCGATTTTTTATCACTTGAAGAATTACCAGATAAAATAGCTTTTATTGGCGCTGGCTATGTTTCAATTGAGCTTGCTAATATAGCTGCTATTGCTGGCTCAGAAGTTCATATTATTCAACATAATAGTCAAATATTACGTGGATTTCCAATTGAATATACAACCCGTCTCATTGAGAATTTGAAAACTAATGGTGTCCATTTTCACTTTGACACTAATATTACAGAAATAACAGAAGGTCCTTTAGGCTTCCAGATGTTAGACGATAAGGGATTATCTTTAACTGTTGATTTGGCAATTTCAGCTATGGGCCGTCAACCTAACGTTAATACATTAAACCTACCTGCTACAGGTGCTGAATCAGATTCACATGGTATTATTGTGGATTCTCACTTAAAAACGAAAAATGATCGAATTTATGCCATTGGAGATATTGTTTCACGCAAACAACCTAAGTTAACACCTGTTTCAACATTTGAAGGTCATTACGTTGCAGACCAACTACTTAAAAAATCGAATAGTCCAATTGCTTACCCACCAATTCCAATGACTGTCTATGCCAGCCCACAACTATCTCAAGTTGGCATTACGATTGAACAAGCTAAAAATGAACCTGAACATTATGACATTAGAGTACAAGAGACAACTAACTGGTATTCCTTTAATCGAATTAAAGAATCTGAAGCATCTGTGACAACTATCTTTGATAAATCATCCAACTTACTTGTTGGTGCTGTCGCATACACCACAATTGCGGAAGAACTTATCAATTATCTAACACCATTAATTGCTAACAAAACATCAAAAACAGATGTTACTAAACTTATCTTAGCTTATCCGACTCCAGCAAGTGACCTAACCTATTATCTATAAAAAATACGATTAAAAAGGTATCTGCCTTTTTGTAAAAATCCCGCCATGATTATCAGATGAAATATATAATTTCATTCGACAATCATGGCGGGATTTTTTTGCCTAGAGTTAAGTACAGTGCATTTGATAAATTGACATTAATCAAGGAATTTACACTGGGAATCTATTAATAACTTTACAAGCAGATAAATCAATATACCCCATTAAATTTTATATAATTTCATCAGTCAACTCGATACGACTTAGTACATAGTACATTCTCTCAGAGATTCTATTTTTTAACTTAGTTGTTTTCTAGATTGAGCCTGAATCCATAAATTAAATAGTAAAACGATAATCAATAATATTGTCGCGATTACCATAATATTATGCAACCCTTCATACATAATCTGTCGCATTGCTGGTAATAATTTTTCAGGAAGACTTGAAACACGCTTCGAATCACTTAGCTTGTTTAACATCTCCATCGTAATTTTACCATGAGACTGATTAACTCCTTTTAACAACGCACTGTTAAGGATAACCCCATAAATTGATGACATAAATGTTTGGCTTAAAATACGTAATAAGTAGGCAAATGAAGTTGCGATTGGGACATCTCGACCCTCCGCATCCTCTTGAACACTCAGTTGTAGGACATTAAAACACATTCCTAAACCGAACCCTTCAAAAGCACCCATTAGTAATAAATACCAGAATGGGACTGTCACACCTACAACTAACATCCCAGCAAACGAAATAATAAAGCTAATGGTTCCGATTGTAATAATCCGGTATTTCCCCAATCGAGGAATCATTGATGGACCGGACAACGAACCAAATAAATTAGTCATTGCACCAGGAATTTGTGTTGCCCCACCAATCAATGCACTCATTCCAAGTATTCCTTGTGCCCACATTGGAATATAGATGTTAAATGAGATAAATGCTCCCCATAAAAAGGCAAATATGATAAAATCAACAATCAGTTTCTTATTTTTAAATAATCGATTGGGAATAATCGGATCAACGGCCCTATCCTCAACTCTATACAAAATACCGAGTAAGATAATTCCAGCAATAATTAACCCAACGACTAAATTAATTGACCCAACACCAATCATTTGAATACCTGTTAATAAGGTCACTAAGCTGACAATCATCATTCCAGCACCCAAGTAATCGATATTCCCCTTTTGACGTTTTTTAACTTCTTCTTTGAAGAAAAATTGGATTGAAATAATTGATATTAATGCTATTGGTACATTGATATAGAAGACCCAATGCCAACTAAACGTATCAACGATCCAGCCACCAACTAAAGGTCCAATAATTGATGCAATACTGTAACTAGCTGTTGCATAACCAATAACTTGTGAGCGTTTCTTAATATTTTTATAAATATCAGCATAAATAATAAACGGAATTGTATTCATCCCACCTGCACCAATACCCATAACTACTCTAGCAACTAAGAAAAAGACAATATTACTTGATGTTGCTTGAAAAACCGCACCGATTGCAAATAAAAAAGTTGCTAACTGATATGCACCACGGTTACCAATTCGTTCGCCTAATTTACTCCAAAGAGGTGTGGCAACTGCCATCCCCAACAAGAAAACTGCAACAATCCATCCCATATATTGGATACCATGCAAATCACTGACGATTGATGGTAATGCAGTATTAATAATCGTTCCATCAAGACCTGCCATTGCGTTAGATAACAGCAATGCAATAGTCACGATGATTAAATTCTTTTTATTCATAAATTCTCCCTCTTATACGACTAAATTTAAAATTACTTATTTTTATCATCCACCTTTAAGCAAGCTCTAGGTCAAGGGAAAATATGAAAATCTACTGATATCCTAAAATTACGTTACTTAAAGTATTGAAAGGTCCTTATTTATGATAGGGGCTCCCTGCATTAATCATAAATCCACGGTAAACTTGTTCAGTCAAAATCATCCGCATTAATTGATGCGGTAAGGTAAATTTACCAAACGAGATTTGTGTGTCGGCGCGTCTTAAAACGTCCTCGCTTAGTCCTAATGACCCCCCAATAACGAAGGTTATGTCTGAATGCCCATAAGTTCCAAGATCAGCAATCTCTTTAGCAAAATCTTCCGACGTACGTTCCTTACCTAAAATGGCTAAAGCATAAACATACTCTTTTTCTTTAATCTTACTAAGGATACGTTCGCCCTCTTTACCTTTAACATCAATCATTTCTGCTGAACTTAATTTTTCCGGTGCCTTTTCATCATTTACTTCAATAATTTCAAATTTACAAAACTTACTTAACCGTTTTGCATACTCTTCAATTCCTTGTTTGAGATATTTTTCTTTTAATTTACCTACACCAATAATCTTAATGTTCATAATTTCCACCTTTTTCACAAGTTATACACAAAGTTACGCACATATCCACAATTTGGACCACAACATATTGCGGGGAATATGTGTTCGTCACTACATTTATTTGTTGCCCATTTGTCAACACCATATTAGTTATGCACAGATTTTGCGTTATTTATCATTCCTTAATTATACGCTTTACACATTGGTATAACAGTCTTTTTTTATTTTAAAATATCAAATAAATAAAAGTTAGTCACAGGCCATTCAATTAATTGTGCATAACTATTTTGTTTAGAAAGTCCCTTCATACTGCCCTTTCCCTCTGTTACTCACACCCACCTTAATATCTATCCACTTAGTTATACACAATATCTATTTAAAATAAAAAAATAATCGTAAATTAAGTTATTTACGATTATTTCATATTTGTTTATTGAGCTGATGATGCTGATTTACTTGTTGAGCTTGTTCCTGTATTTGCATCTGTTGCTTCTAAGGTTAATTTGATATTAGCCTGTTTCAACTTACCATCATGATAGAATTCAACAGCCACTGTATCACCAATTTTATGTTCATATAAAACTTCTCGTAAGCTTGAGATATCAGTAACTTTCTTATCACCTAGCTTAACGATAACATCATATTTACCTATACCAGCATTTTTAGCAGGTGAATCACTATTTATTTTAACAGCAACAATCCCTGAAGAAACACTTTTTGGTAATTTTAAGACACTCTTTTGATCACTTGCTGAGACGTAATCTAAATCGATTAATGAAATACCAATTGCAGGACGTTTAACTTTTCCATTATCAACTAATTGATTAATGATTGATACAACCTCATTACTTGGAATAGCAAATCCCATTCCTTCGACAGAAGTTGATGATGAACTAGAACTAGTAGAGCCTGTTGCTGTACTTGCTAGTTTCATCGAATTAATACCGATAACTTGGCCAGAAGTATTAATTAAAGCCCCACCTGAGTTTCCAGGATTAATGGCAGCGTCAGTTTGAATAACTGTTGCTTGGCCCGTTTTAACACCCGAATCATTGGTAACATCAATCGTACGTTTCTTAGCTGATATGATTCCTTGCGTTAATGATGTCGCATAATCAGATCCAAGTGGAGAACCGATAGCCAATGCTGTTTCACCAACAGTGATACTATCAGAATCACCAAATGTGGCGATTTGAGTCACATCTTTAGCTGATATTTTTAAAACAGCTAAATCAGTAATTGAATCTTTACCAACAATTTTGGCACTTAATTTTTTACCATTACTCAATAAAACTTCAACTTTACTTGCACCAGAGATAACATGATTATTAGTTACGACATAAGCACTACCATCTGATTTTTTATAAATGACACCAGAACCTTCACTTGATGCTGTTTCTGTTGTCGCAGAGGAATCGCCTGCTGCACCAAACATATCCGTTAAGCTGTTACTTGAACCACTTGACTTTGTATATGAAATAACTGAAACAACCGCATTTTTAACTTTAGCAAATGCTTTTGATGATTCATTACTTGATTTAACACTTACATTTGTTACTTTAGTTGTACCTGATTTATTTGAGGATGTTGTAACTGCGCCATTATCACTATCATTATTTTGGTAAAATGTATATCCACCAAATGCAATTCCGCCACCAACTAATCCTGCAATAAGCGCTGTAACAACTGTTTTACCTAAGCCTGTTCTATTTTCATTTGACATTTTTATATACGCGACACATTTGTCGCTGCCCCCTTAAACGTAATCTTTTACTCTTTTAAGAATAACGGTTAATTGTGAACTATTTATGAATAAATTTTGAAAAAATTGTTCTTATAAAACAACCAGCTTTGTAGCATTTTCCGGATCTGTATCGAAAATGTTAAAATCACCACCAACTGCTAAATCATGTTCTTTCATCGTTGATTCAACCGTTAGATGGGCTAATTCTTTCATATTATTATCCTTACTAAGATGGCCTAAAAAAATTCGTTTTGTCCGATTACCCATAACATTCATAAGTGCATCAGC
This sequence comes from Dellaglioa sp. CoH-57-MRSF-21, assembly GCF_056781915.1. The sequence goes on from NZ_JBXAXU010000001.1 coordinate 52,615, forward strand.
ACCATCCTCATTTGATAAATGACCTTTATCACCTAAAATGCGCTGTTTTAATGACCATGGATAGCCGCCCATCCGTAACATTTCAATATCATGGTTACACTCAAACAAGTAAGCATCTGCATCGGAAATTGTCCCTTGAACGTTCTCTGAGACATAACCTGTATCCGTTAAAATAACAAATGACTTATTGTTATGATGAAATTGGTAGAATTGCGGTGCCGCTGCATCATGAGAGACACCAAAACTCTCAACATCTAAGTCGTCGAATGTAATTACTTTCCCCATCTCAAAAATTTGCTTCTTCTCAACGGGAATTTTACCAATCGTATGAGCCATGGCTTCCCATGTTAATTCATTTGCATAAACGTTCATGTCATACTTACGGGCTAAAATACCAGCAGCCTTTGCATGATCCGTATGTTCATGTGTTACAAATAACGTGTCGACATCGTTAATATCTCGACCAATATCTGTCATTAGGCTCGCAATTTTTTTACCACTTAAACCAGCATCTACAAGGACCTTGTGCTTAGGCGTTTCAATATACGTGACATTTCCCGCACTACCGCTTGCAAGAACACTAATCTTCATATCGTCTGTTCCTTCATCCATTACTTGCCTGCGCCTCTATCCTTTTAATCTTCATTTAATTTAAAATATCAGTGCTATCCTTCATAATCGCTCCTGAAAATGAATTAACTTGCTTGTATTGTGTCACACCATTACTTGGATTCTTAACAGCTACTATCCAAACTGGAATATAGACGCTATATTTTTTATCCAAACTGAGCAACTCAGCATATCCTAACTTAGACCATTTAACCTTACTTTTACTTGCAAATTGATTATATTGATACAATATCAGTATTGCTTGTTGTTGACTAATAATTGACTCATTTTCACGTAATTTTTCTGTATTTGCCATATACGTTTGTGAATAGCCACTAATTTTATTATTTTGAATTGTAAATTTAATTAGTCCAACATTTGAGTAAACCATTTTATCGTAAACAACCTGCGAATACACGACACTTGTCTCTGTTGAAAGACTACTGTTATAGCGATAATTATCTCCATGTAGAATTAAAGTATTATCACTCATAATTGTCTTATCAATTGTTTTATTTGGACTTTCACTATCTGTGATATTAATTGGTGTCCCAAAAATACTAGATAATTTATTGTCTTTATATGTTGTAACTTGGGATTGCAGCTGTTTAGCATCATTCTTTAATACATCAGATGCTTTATTAGACATATATACACCAGTCTCTTTTTTATTTGAGATACTGCCGTATTTAATGTCATCTTCTCGCATCTCTTTAAGCGTTGTACCGGTTTTTGTTGTCCCAGGTGATGATCGACTCGAAATTTCAATTTGTTGATTTTGTCGTAATGAGGTGAATAAAAAGATATTTAAACCAAGAAAAACAATAATAAAAATAATTTGAATTCGTCTAAAATCCAATTAATTCACCTCCCTAATCTGTTTGTAGTAATTCAGTATAACTTTTCCATTTATCTTGATATCGGATATACCAAGTGGGTTCTAGGTTGACTACCAAATCTGAATCAGAACTTGATACCCAACGATAACCTAATTGAATATCTGAAATATCCGCATCTTTATACCCTGCCGTAACCAAGCTACTTAACACTTCTTCTGTACTTGGTAACGTAACATCTGCTTTTCCAGATGGAACAGCAATTTGTAACGTCAATAATGAAAAATCAATTTTATTTCCACCATTATCTAGTCGCTCAACTTCAATCACACCGTGTTTGGTTTGATTAAAAATCGGAAATCCTTCAATATAACTTCTGAATGTTGTTGTCATAGACTTACCATTAAATTGGTAGAAGTGAATATTATCTAATCCGATACCTGTATTTTTAATACTCGTATAACTTTCAGTTAAAGCATTACCACGACTCGTTTTTTGTTTCGCATCTGAATTTTCATCATCTTCATATGAAACCAAATTTGTCGTATTTTGAACCGTTAATTGTCGATCAGAACCATCATAGTAAGTTATTGTCTTTTTACTTTCTTTAACGTTGACCGATGAACCATCTTTTTGTCCTAATAGATTAGCAACATACTTACTAGCCGTTTGCTTATCCACTAAATACCTAAAACGAGCTATATTAAAATCTTGATTATAATACATAAAAATATCATTATTATGCAGTTTAAATGTAACTGATAATTTCGATAACGTTTCATTTTGTACAACATCATCAATTGTTTTACCTTTATTATAGGCATCATTTAACGAAATCTCATAAATTTTTTTATCCTTGTCACTCAACAGATAAATACTTTTCTTATTATCACGCGGAATAAGAACACGGTTAATAAGTCGTGTTTTATAATTTTGATTTTGCTGATTAAATACTTGATTAAATAACCCAACCGTAATTTCATCTGAGTAACTAAGAACCAATTGATTTTTTGCATTTAAAAACGTTAAATAATCATTTTTATTTTTAATCGGAACTTCTGATATAGACGTTTCTTTCCAAGTACGTATCTTTTTTTGAATATTTGAAATGATATTAATTTTTTCACTATATAAAACATTTTGTTGCTGATTATCATTATAAATAACAGACGTTGGTGCATATACTTCGCTCAATTTAGTACTCTTTGTTAACTCTGTCTGCGTTGAATTTGTAGCTTTCGTCGATTCACTTTTACCATTCCATGTCGGATTTGTCCAAATGACCCATGATAAACCGATACTTGTCATAATTAATAAAAATAATAGTGTTGGTAAAATAAATCTATTCAATTTCATCCCACAGGTCCTCCTCATATGATTCATAAGGCAATGAAATATAGAATGTTGAACCCTTGCCTTCCGAGCTATCTAACCAAATTTTACCTTTATGCATTTCGACAACCTCTTTTGAGATAGCTAGGCCTAATCCAGTTCCACCTTGAGCTCTCGATCTAGCTTTATCCACACGGAAAAAGCGATCAAAAATATGCGCTAAATCTTTTTTAGGTACACCAAGGCCCTCATCAGAGATACTCAAAATAACGTGCTTATGTGTCTCCAATAAACGACAAGTTATTTCTCCACCATCAGGTGAATATTTAATGGCATTATTCATAATATTATCAATGACTTGCACAATTTTATCAGTATCTAATTCAACCCATAAATCACGTTTAGTAAAATCACGTTTAATCGAATACTTTTTGCCTGACCCATCGTCAGCATTAATCATCATATCGAATCTATCCAGAACATAACTATACAGTTCATTCAAGTTAACTAATTCAAGTTCTAACTTAGATGTTCCTGAATCCATTCGTGACAAATTTAGTAAGTCATTAATCATACGCATCATACGTTCTGTTTCATTCTGTGTAACTTTCAAGAAACCTGGTGCAACTTCTGGATCTTTCCATGCACCATCGTTTAATGCCTCAATATAACTCTTCATACTCGTCAAAGGCGTTCTTAATTCATGAGAAACATTAGAAACAAAGCTTTCACGTTCACGTTCTATCTTTTGTTGTTCTGTGACATCATGAAGTACACAGACAAGACCACTAATAAAGCCAGATTCTCTTTGTATTAATGAAAAATAAGCATTCAAAATTTGTTCATGTTCTACATCAGATAAATCAATCATAATTTCATCTTGATTTTCTAACAAATCACGTAAAGTATACTGACTACGTAAATCAAGAATATCCAAAATTGATACTCCTATTGAGTCATTTTCATTTTGATCTAATAAGGTAGAGGCCGCTTCATTCATAATGATAATATTTCCGCGACGATCCGTCGCAATTACACCATCTGTCATGTGCGATAGAACACTATCTAAACGACGACGTTCAGCTTCAGATGATTCTTGTGCCTCTTCAACACGAACAGATAAGTTATTAACCGCATCTGCTAATTGTCCTAGTTCATCATTAGAATAGACACGAACTTTTCCGGAGTAATCTCCGCGAGAAATTCGAATCGTTTGCTTTTTCATCTCATCAATCGGACGAGTTATTGCCCGGGAAATAACTATCGTTATCAAAAGGACTAAAACAGCTGCAAAAAATGACGCGGTCACGAAAATAACCGTGATATCGTTAATATTTGAGTATAAGCTTTCCAGATTGGCCTTAACGTATGTAACCCCAACTGTCGTTGTTACATTTCCTGCTGTACTAACTAGTGGCACAATTGAAACATAGTAGCGCTTATCGCTAGATTCATCATAAATCTTCTTTTCAAATGTTTTAGGTGTATATAACACTTGCTTAATTGTTGCATCTGTCGTTTTTTGTCCCACAACAGTTTGATTATTAAAATCACTACTCCCGCGAATTGTGCCCTTACTATCAATCACTCGAATTTCTGTGATACTTGAATTACTAACATCTTCCAATATTTTTTTGATATCTCTATCACCAGCAGCTGTATCTGTTTTTGCTAAATCCTTCGTAATCGAATTAGTAACATATATAGGTAACTGGACTTGTTGCTTAAAGGTATCTAAGTTTTGCTGTTCTAATTGCCTAACAAAATAAGCCCCGACAATTTCCAACGTTATTAAAATTAATAACGCAAAAATGAGGGCTATTTTAAATTGAATAGATTTAAAAAAACGAATTTTTTGATTCATTTTCATCGTTATTCCCCTACTCTATTCTAAATCTGGATTTTTCATATAGTATCCAACACCACGACGTGTTACCAACCACTCTGGATGGCTTGGATTATCTTCAACTTTTTCTCTTAAACGACGCATTGTAACATCAACCGTTCTGACATCACCGAAGTAATCATAACCCCATACCGTCTGTAGTAAATGTTCTCTAGTCATAACTTGTCCTAGATGTTGTGCTAAATAATGTAATAATTCAAATTCACGATGTGTTAATTCAATTTTTTCATCATATTTTGAAACCATATATGCTTCAGGATGAATGGTTAATTGTCCAACTTGTATTTCACTATTTTGTGGTTGTTCTTCTGTTTGAACACTCTCAATTGTTTTTTGTCTTCTTAAATTAGCTTTAACTCTGGCCACTAGTTCACGGTTAGAGAAAGGTTTTGTTACATAATCATCTGCACCTAATTCTAGACCTAAGACCTTATCGATTTCTCCATCTTTAGCTGTAACCATAATGATTGGCATATCGTAAGTTTTTCTAACTTGACGAGCAACTTCTAAACCATCCACTTTTGGTAACATTAAATCTAATAAAATTAAATCCGGTTCAACTTCTTTAACTTTTTCTAAGGCTTCTTCACCATCGTAAGCTGTATAAACGTCGTATCCTTCTTTAGTTAAATTAAATTTAACGATATCAGAAATTGGTTTTTCATCGTCGACAACTAATATTTTTTTCATATGTGGATCCTCCTTATAGGAAGCTGTAAAATTAAATCTAGATACAACTTCTTAACCCTCCATTATTATAGCCTATTCAATCATCATTGCCAAACACAGTGATTAAATTTACCCAAATCCTTTTTCGAAAAGTTATTGTCTTTTATTAGTATATATGATAATATATTTAACGTTGATGAATTATTATTAATGGTTTGGGTGGTTAGCTCAGTTGGTAGAGCAACGGACTCTTAATCCGTGGGTCTAGGGTTCGAGCCCCTAACCACCCATGGGTGCCAAACCCAACATATCGCAAGATATGTTGAAGCATCTAGCTGCGGCTAGGTGCTTTTTTTGTGTTCTCATTTACTTATTGATGTTTCACGTGAAACAAAAAAAGAGAAACCCTATCGGATTTCTCTTAACTAGATTTAAATCTTATTATTTGTTCAACGCTATTTAACCCGGTCATCATCTTTATTTACTACCTGAGAGGTCGTTTTTTTAACGGCATCTACCCCATCTGTTGTTTTTTCTTTAATAGTACTACCTGCATCAGATACACGATCTTGTAAACTTGTTTGTGAATCATCAAATTCTTTTGGTGTTTGAATGTCTACTACTTCAACATTCAACTCAATTAAAGCTAAATCTGTTGTTTCCTTTACTTGTTTATTAATAACTTCCGTTAACTGTTTATAAATATCATGTGCATTGTGCCCATATGCCATAATAATATTTAAATCAACCGCAACTTGTTCCTTGCCAACCTCAACGCCGATGCCATCTGTTGGATTATCACTATTTACAAGTTTATTTTTAATATTTGCGACAAATCCACCATCCACACCCAAGAGACCAGATACATTTTCAATTGCATAACCGACTATTTTTTGAATAACCTTGTCATCAAATGTCAATGTCCCCTTTGGTTCAGTCTTTGTTCCCTGCGTATTTGTTTTTTCTGTAGTCATAATTAAGACTCCTTTCGATTTTTAAAATAATCAATTTTTCCGCGTGAAAATTTTTGAAATAAATGACAGATCAATATCATATTCTTTAAATAGATAACCAATCCATCCTGCTAACAGTGTCACAATCATAATGATAATCGTCTTCCAAAATCCTACAGTTACAAGTAACGAGGATATGATAAATCCTAGAGCACTACCAACTCCAATATTAATTGACATTTTATCTTTCATTTATGCACACTCCCTCTTAAACTACCCGTGTAACTTTACGTTTTGAATTTGATTTTTTACTTACCTTAATATCTACTTTGATAGGAATATGACTAGATCCAGCTAATAGATCATTGAGATTCTCAGTTAATTCACTCGTAATACGAGGTAATTGTCCAACTGTAGACTGTTGGTAAACTGAATCTGCAACAATATGGATCTTTCGCTGACGTCGTGTATTCTTCAACGTAACTTTAATATTAGATAAGTCTTCACTAGACAACTTTGTCTTGATAAATTGGCTAATACCCTGGTTACTTAAAGCAAGTCTTCCTTCTTTAGTTTGCTTCAAAGGAATATCTGGTAGTTGCGCAGGCCACAAAAGTATTAACAAAAATATGAAGACTGTTAATAGCAATAACACAATCCCATAATAGAAGATAAAATCGTTACTCTGAAAATTTGTACTAACGTTAAAATGTTCAAGCATTTTAGTTATTTTCTCAATTATTTCTGGCCAAATCAGCAAGCTAAGCCCAATCAAGTATCCGAGGCTGACTATACTCAGAATAATTTTTTTACTCTTCTTCATAAACATACCTCTCTCTTGACTTGATTTACTTCCTTGCTTTTATACCAAATATAGCTGAAACAATTAAAACTAAAATTATCGCACCAATGATAGAAGGGATAATTGCCATTCCTGCCAAGCTAGGTCCCCAATGACCAAGGACACTTTGACCAAGAGCTGACCCAACTAGTCCAGCGATGATGTTACTTATCCATCCCATCGACTCACCGCGATTAGTAATCGCCCCTGCAACAGCACCAATAATAGCACCTACAATTAATGACCAAATCATAATATGTTCCTCCTTTGTTTATATTAAATAGTTATTTATTATATTAACTATTCGTTATATGTAATATACCATTATTTGAAATCGCTTGCAAATGAAACGATTTTATTACGCTCAATCTATGAAACTTAATGAATCTCTTTCCCAGGTACTTAAACTTATATACACCAAAAAATAAAGATAAATAACTATCTTTGTTTTCCTCGTTGCTTAATTAATCACATAAAGTTAAACAAAATAAGATCTATGAATATCTGAGTGAATAAGATGAACTGATAGGTACTATACTCACAAGATAAGCCTATTATTTATCTAACTTCGGCTAATAAAAAGAAATAAAAAAAACTCGCACTGCTTATTGTAAGCAGTGCGAGAACCCAATGAAATTACTATTTCTTTTTACGTTTGTCCATAACTTCATCTATTTTTTCTGCAACATCATCTTTGACATCTTCTAATTTATCTTTCGCTTTACCAAGGAAACCTTCCGCTTTACCTTTAACTTCTTCTTGCTTGTCTCCTGTCAATTTACCTTTAGTTTCTGTTACTTTACCCTTAATTTGATCTTTCTTTGCATCTAATCTATCTTCATTTGTCATCATGTTTCCTCCTCATAATATATTTGTCTACATACCGATAGTAACATCCAAAGAAAGCGTATGCAACATATTCGACTTATCAAATATATAAGTTATATAAATTTTTAAGCTCTAATTAATTAAGGTTATTTATCTACTTAGTTATTGATTAAATAAAAAAAAATCAAAGTATTAACTTTGACTTTTCTCACATTACTATCAACCTATTACTTATTTATGCCCAAACATCATCTAAAACATTTGTTTGATCACGATCGGGTCCAACTGAGAATGTTGAAATTTTAACATCAACGATTTCTTCAATACGTCTAATATAATTTCTAGCATTTTCAGGTAATTCTGCAAGAGTTTTCATTTGAGTAATATCTTCAGTCCAACCAGGTAATGTTTCATATACTGGTTTACATTGAGATAATTCTTTAAAACTAGCTGGATAACGATGAATAATTTCACCATTTAATTCGTATGCTGTACAAATTTTAACTTCTTTTAATCCAGTTAAAACATCAATACTGTTTAAACATAAGTTAGTCAATCCTGAAACACGTTTGGAATGATTCATAACAACACTATCAAACCAGCCAATACGACGTGGACGTTTTGTTGTTACACCATATTCATGTCCAACTTCACGGATAGTATCACCGATTTCATCTAATAGTTCAGTTGGAAAAGGACCATCCCCTACACGTGATGTATAGGCTTTGCAGACACCAACAACTGTATTTATTTGAGCAGGTCCAACACCAACACCGACTGTTGCGCCACCTGCAATTGGATTTGAAGAAGTTACAAATGGGTACGTTCCATGATCAATATCTAACATAACACCTTGTGCACCTTCAAATAAGACTTTCTTACCAGAATCTAGTGCATCATTAATAATAACTGACGTGTCCATTACGTATCGTTTCAAACGTTGGCCATAGGCAAAATATTCTTCAAAAATATCATCAAATTCAAGTGGTTCATGATCATATAATTTTGTAAATTCACGATTTTTTTGTTCTAAATTATTTTTTAATTTTGCTGAGAAAGTTTCTTTTTCCATTAAATCAGCAATTCTAATACCAATTCTAGCAGCTTTATCCATATAAGCTGGTCCAATACCTTTATTAGTCGTCCCAATCTTATCTTCTTTTTTAGCAGCTTCTTGTAAGCCATCAAGTAGAATATGGTATGGCAAAATAACATGAGCGCGGTCAGAAATACGTAAATTATCTCCTTTAACGCCGAGTTTTTGTAGATAATCAAGTTCTTCACATAAAGCTTTAGGATTCACAACAACCCCATTACCAATGATACTTAATTTATCTTGAAAGAAAATACCTGATGGAATCAAATGTAATTTGTAAGTGTTGCCTTCAAATACAATTGTGTGTCCGGCGTTATCGCCACCTTGATACCGTGCAATAACATCGGCATTTTGACTTAAGAAATCTGTAATTTTACCTTTTCCTTCATCGCCCCATTGGCTACCTACTACAACTACTGATGACATATTTTCATCCACCTCATAATTTATATTTTAAATTCATAAATACAATCCTAGAATATTATAGCAATAAAGCAGTTCAAATACAACTAAAATACGAACGTTTGTATTTTATATAAACATTTATCAACTATATAACGAACGTTTCTCTTTTTATTCAAAAAAAATATCCCACTAAGGAATATTTTCTAGCCTTCTGGTCTATAGGCAAGTGACGAGAATTTATTATATGATTTAACAAATAATAATTTAACTGTACCTCGTTCGCCACCACGGTTTTTTTCAATAATAACTTCAACTTCACCAACATTTTGGTCATCTTCATCCCTTGGATCAGGTAGATTCCCGTCTTCATCTTCATCAGTATCGCGTTCATAATAATCATCTCGATACAAAAATGCAACAATATCTGCATCTTGTTCAATAGAACCAGATTCACGAATATCTGATAACACTGGTCGTTTATCTTGGCGTTGTTCAACACCACGGGATAATTGAGACAATGCAATAACTGGAACACTTAATTCTTTCGCTAATTTCTTCATTTGACGAGAAATTTCTGAGACTTCTTGTTGTCGACTTTCGCGTCCTGAACCTTCAATCAACTGTAAATAATCAACAACGATTAACCCTAGTCCACCTTTTTCCTTCGCTAATCGACGGCATTTTGCCCGAATTTCAGCCATCTTTGACCCAGCAGTGTCATCAATAAAGATATTAGCCTTTGATAATGAATTCATTGCCACAATCAAATTTGACCATTCTGATTCGTCTAATTGTCCCGTTCGTAAGTGATTCGCATTAATACTACCTTCAGCACATAACATACGACTAACTAATGATTCTGCTGACATTTCTAAACTAAAAATAGCGACAGTTTCATCAGTTTTAGTTGCTACGTTTTGAGCAATATTCAACGCAAAAGCTGTTTTACCAACAGCCGGACGAGCAGCTAAAATGATTAACTCATCTGGATGTAACCCGGCAGTCATTTTATCCAACTCTGGATAACCTGTCGACAATCCAGTAATTGTATCGCCTTCTTTAGCTAACTTTTCAATATTTGTAAATGTACTTTTTAATACATCAGCGATAGCTTGAAAACCACTACTATTTCTTTTTTCAGATACGCTCATAATTTCACGTTCAGCATTATCTAAAAGCGTTGCAACATCATCATCTTGTGATAAACCCTTAGTTGCAATAGATGTCGCTGTCGCAATTAAGCGTCGAATCATTGATTTTTCTTCAACAATTTTAGCATAATACTGAACGTTCGCAGCCGTTGGTACAGAGCCAGCTAATTCAACAATATAGCTAACACCGCCAATATCATCCATTTGATTTTTAGAAGTTAAATTATCTTGAATCGTAACAATATCAATAGCTTCATCTTTATCATTCAGATCCACCATAGCCGCAAATATCAATTGATGGCGACGTTGATAGAAGTCTTCGGGCTCCAAGTATTCCATTGCCTCAACAAGAGCATCACTCTTTAAAAAGACAGCGCCCAAAACGGCTTGTTCCGCTTCAATATTCTGTGGTGGCGTTTGGTCTGTTAATAGTTCATTATTCATTTTATCGTGTTCTCCTTACTTCTAAAATCAAGAAAAAAGCTGGACAAAATCAAATTTTGCCAGCTTTTCAAATAAATACTACTTTAGTTATTAGCCGAAACATGAACACGAATCATTGCTGTTACATCAACATGTAACTTAACAGGTACATTCGTGAATCCTAAGGCACGAATTGGTTCTGGTAGTTCAACTTTACGTTTGTCGATTTTAATTCCGTATTGTTTTTCCATAGCTTGTACAATTTGCTTGCTAGGAATTGAGCCAAATAAACGGCCATCTTCGCCCGCTTTAGCTGTTAATTCAACAACTGTCTTATCATCTTCTAAAACGATTTTTTCATCTTTAGCTTCTTTTAAAATTTCTTCAGCTTTTTTTTCTTCAGCTTTTTGTTGTCCCTTTAAAGAACTCATTGCTGAATTTGTAGCTAATTTTGCTTTACCATTTTTAATTAAAAAATTTTGAGCATAGCCGCTTGGTACTTCTTTAATTTCTCCACGTTTACCTTTTCCGCGAACATCTTCTAAAAATATAACTTTCATAATCAACTACTCCTTAATTTCATCTTTTTTTGTCGTTAAAATATTAACTAATTGTTCTGCAGCTTCACTTACACTCACACCAGTTAACTGAGTCGCAGCATTTGATAAGTGACCGCCGCCGCCCATTTGTTCCATAACAACTTGAACATTAGTCGTCCCTGTACTTCTAGCAGAGATACTAACACGATTTTCTGATCGTTTTGTGACAACAAATGACGCTGATACACTTGAAATAGATAATAATGAATCTGCTGCCTGTGCTGCTGTAACTGGGTCATAAATCGTATCATCTTCACCCACACATAATGCTAAATCAGTATTAATGAACTCTACTTTATCAATTAAATGATTACGCTTCAAGTAACTATCAACATTTTCTTTCATAAAGTTTTGAACCATTGTTGAATCAGCCCCAACGGACCTTAAATAACTGGCTGCATCAAATGTTCGTGTACCCGTCCTTAATGAAAACGACTTCGTATCAATAATAATTCCCGTTAACATCGCAGTTGCTTCAATTTTATTAATTGGTTCACTATCTTTTGATTGATATTCAAACATTTCAGTAATCAGTTCACAGGTTGATGATGCATAAGGTTCAATATAAACTAACATTGGATTTTCAGGGAATTCTTCTCCACGACGATGATGATCAATAACCATCAGACGATTTTTAAGTTTTTCATACAATTCAGGACTACCAGAAATAGAGGGTTTAGAATGATCAACCATCACCAGTAAACTCTGTTCTGTTGCTTTTTCTACTGCTTCTTCAGGTGTAATAATATTATATTTGATATCAGGATATTGATCTAACTCTTCCATCAATCGTTGTACATCTGAATGAATAGCGGTTTGATCTAAAACAATCCAACATTTCATATTATTCATCAAAGCGATTCGTCTAATGCCCAAACAAGCTCCTACAGAGTCCATATCTGGGCTCTGATGTCCCATAACGAAGACTTGGTCCATTGGTTTCATTATTTCTTGTAACGCTTGAGAAATCATTCTAGCACGAACCCGAGTCCGTTTTTCCATCGGATTAGTTTTACCACCATAAAATCTTGCTTGCTCTTCAGGTGATTTAACGACAACTTGATCCCCACCTCGACCTAAAGCAAGATCTAAATTGCTTTGAGCTAATTTTGCAAGTGAATTCAAATCGCCATCGCCATAGGCAATTCCCATGCTCAATGTGAGCGGAAAGTTTTGTTTGGATGTCCGATCGCGAATTCGATCTAAAATTTTAAATTTTTCTTCTTCAATTTGTTGTAAAGAATGGGCATGAACTAAAATAAAAAATCGATCTGAATCCGTTCTTTTTAAATACATCCCATAACGACGCGCCCAATTAGATAACTCATTTGTGACAAAGTTACTTAAATTAGAAACATTCTTATCTGACATAGATTGCGTTACTTCATCATAATTATCTAAGAACACTTGACCGATAACAACGCGCTCTGCTTCAAATTCTTTTTCAATTGATGAATAACGCGTAATATCCATCAGGTAAGCAACATGAATATCATTTTGTATGATCATTTCAAAATCTTTTTCATGCCATGTTACTTTCACCAAGCCTTTAGTCTCAGCGTTATCTGTAATAATCGTCGATAACGATTCATCGACGCTCTCTATTTTCTTACCTAAAATATCATTTTTTTCAAAATAAGGTTGTAAGTATGGATTAACCCACTCAATCTCATTTTGTTCGTTAAAAATCAAAATACCAATTGGCATTTTGATAAGCGCTTCTTGTTCACTACGTTTAATACGATATGATAATTCCGATATATATTCATTAGTATTTGCCGTAATTTGGGACATAATATACATACTTGCGCTGGTAGCACCCAACGCAATAATTAACAATATAAGTCCTAAAAATAAATTAACTGTAAAAGACAGAACAACACTAAATAAAGACATAATTACGATAAAAATCGCAATCCATCTTAAGCGTTCATTCTTCAAAAAACTGGGAAGTTTCTCGTTTGAAAGGAACTTTTTCATAGTATCTCCTCATCTGTAAATCCTAGATGTTATCTATTTTATCACATTCCCCATTTACCTGCACAAATCTTGCTGATAGTACAAAAAAAGGGAAGACTATTTGCATAGTCTTCCCTAGATATTACTATTCTTCTGAAACGAATGGTAATAAGCCCATAATACGTGAGCGTTTAATTGCAATTGTTAAACTGCGTTGGTTTTTAGCGCTTGTTCCCGTAACACGACGAGGTAAAATCTTACCACGTTCTGAAATGAAACGTTTTAACAAGTCTGTATCTTTATAATCGATATAATCGATGTGGTTAGCTGCGATGAAGTCAACTTTACGTCGACGACGTGCGCCACCGCCACCACCTCTACGTTGTTGTTGTTGTGCCATGTGAGTTTCCTCCTCTAATTAGAATGGTAGGTCGTCATCAGAAATATCAATTTGTTGGCCATTATTTGCAAATGGATCAACTGTTGCTGAATCATTAGATTGCGTTGTGTTTGAATTATTATTCGAACTTGCGCCACCAAATGGGTTAGCATTGTTATTTGATGATGAACTTGATTGAGGAGCGCTGCTTTGATTATTAGCGTTACCTTGTTGTTGGCTTGATTGAGATTTTGATTCAAGCAACGAAAAGTTTTCTACGACAACTTCAGTAACATACACGCGAGTTCCTTGTTGATTATCATATGAACGCGTTTGAATTCGTCCATCGACACCAATTAAAGAACCTTTATGCGTAAAGTTAGCGAAGTTCTCGGCTGCTTTTCGCCAGATAACACAGTTAATAAAATCGGCTTCACGTTCGCCAGAAGCGTTCGTGAATTGTCGATTAACTGCAACTGTAAAAGTTGCAACTGCAGCACCACTAGCTGTGTAGCGTAAATCAGGGTCTCTTGTTAAACGTCCGACAAGTACTGTTCTATTAATCATAATGTATTGCTCCTCTCCGTTATTTTATTAAAATGAATTATTTTTCATCTCTGTTAATGATCATATGACGCAAGATTCCTTCATTAATCTTTGAAAGACGATCAAATTCGTTAATTGCGATATCGTCATCGGCTGTAGCATTAATGATATGGTAGATACCTTCATTATAACCGCTGATTTCGTATGCAAGACGACGTTTTGACCAGTCTTTTGAAGTAACGATTTCTGCACCATTACTTGTTAAAATACCATCGAAACGTTCGATCAAAGCTGCTTTAGCTGCTTCATCAAGATCGGTACGGATGATATAAGTAATTTCATATTTACTCATGACTGTTTACACCTCCTTATGGACTTTAGGTCCTTACCTCGTGGCAAGAACAAGGAAAGTTATCTATTTAATGCCATAGACACTTACGAACTAAAATTATATCACTGCCATTCACTTAAAGCAAGAAAATCCTAATTAACTACACACTTATTAAGTACGCCGTTAATTAGGATTTTATTTTATTTTTTTAATTTAGTTTATTCTAAGTCATTTGTTTCACTTTCAACGTCTGATACAACTGCATCTAAAATAGTAGTTGTTTCTTCAGGAGTAGCTTCAACTTTTGCCATTGTTGCAACTTTAGCATTCTCATCAATTCGAATTAAATGAACTCCTAAAGTAGCACGGCCCGTTTTTGACACGTTCTTCACATTAAAGCGAATCATAACACCTTGATCCGTAATTAACATGATATCTTCATCACCTTGAACGGTTGCTAACCCAGCAATTGGTCCATTCTTTTCAGAAATGTTAGCTGTCTTAATTCCTTTTCCACCACGGCCTTTAATTGCATAAGCCGAAGCGGGTGTTTGCTTACCGTATCCTTTTTCAGAAATGATAAATACGTGACTATCAGCAGCTAATAAATCAGCTCCTACAACGTAATCATCTTCTCTTAACCGAATACCACGAACACCAGAAGCAGAACGACCCATTGAACGAACATCATTTTCAGCAAATGATACTGCGTAACCTCGATGCGTTCCAATAATCATATTCTGCGTGCCATCTGTGATAGCAACGTTAATTAATTCATCTTCATCATGCAATTTAATCGCTTTTAAACCATTATTTCGTATGTTAGAAAATTCTGACACCGGTGTTCTCTTAACTGTTCCGTTAAGCGTCGTAAAGAAAAGATAACGTTCATCATTTTCTTGCTTGCTTACGTTGATAACAGCTTGGATTTTCTCACCAGAATTAACCCCTAAAAGATTAATGACAGGAATTCCTTTAGCTGTGCGTCCATATTCAGGAATTTCATACCCCTTCATACGGTACACTTTACCAGCATTCGTGAAGAATAGTAGGGTATCATGCGTTGATGTCGACACAAGATGTTCAATAAAGTCATCATCATGAACACCCATACCTTGAACGCCACGGCCACCACGGTTTTGTGCTTTGAATTCATCAGTTGCAAGACGTTTTACATAACCGTTATGCGTTAATGTAATCATAACTTCTTCTTCTTCAATCAAATCTTCATCTTCAAGATTCAATACTTCGCCAATTAATAATTCAGTACGACGTTCATCACCAAATTTAGCTTGTAAATCTAACAATTCTTGATAAATAATATCATGAATACGTGAGTCATGAGCCAAAATATCTTCAAAATCAGCGATTGATGCCATTAAATTTTGATATTCTTCTTCAATTTTTTCACGTTCTAAACCAGTTAAACGAACTAATCGCATATCTAAAATAGCTTGAGCTTGTTTATCTGATAAACCATAATTACCCATCAATTGATTTTTAGCAAGTTCACCCGTATTTGAGCTACGGATAATTCTAATAATTTCATCAATATGATCGAGTGCAATTCTTAAACCTTCAAGGATATGTGCGCGAGCACGTGCCTTTTTCAATTCAAATTGCGTACGACGACGGATAACTTTTTCTTGATGTTCAAGGTAATAAACAAGCATTTCCTTTAAACTTAGAACTTTTGGAATACCATTAACGATTGCTAGCATATTAAAACTGAAAGATGTTTGTAATAACGTTAATTTATAAAGGTTATTCAACACAACTGAAGCACTCATATCACGACGAATATCGATCACAATTCGTAATCCTTCACGATCAGACTCATCATTAATATCAGTGATACCTTCAATTTTTTTATCACGAGCTAAATCAGCAATACGTTCAATTAAACGTGCTTTATTAACCATGTAAGGAAGTTCATCAACGATAATACGTTCTTTACCATTCTTTTGTTCTTCAATTTCAACTTTTGAACGAATTGTTATTGTTCCCTTACCTGTTTCGTAAGCTTTACGAATACCAGATTTACCTAGAACAGTAGCCCCAGTTGGAAAATCAGGACCAGGGATAGCCTCCATCAAATCAGCCACAGTTGCATCAGGATTATCCATCAAAATATGTAATCCAGAAATAACTTCTGACAAATTATGTGGCGGAATATTCGTTGTCATACCAACGGCAATACCTGTTGCACCATTAACTAATAAGTTAGGAAAACGCGCAGGTAAAACAACTGGTTCATGTTCACTGCCATCGTAATTATCCATGAAATCAATGGTATCTTTATTGATATCACGCATCATTTCAACAGCTATTTTACTCATTCTAGCTTCAGTATAACGCATAGCAGCAGCGCCATCACCATCGACAGAACCAAAGTTACCATGCCCATCAACTAACATGTAACGGTAACTAAAGTCTTGGGCCATACGAACCATCGCTTCATAAATCGATGAATCACCATGAGGATGGTACTTACCCATAACATCCCCAACAATTCTAGCTGATTTTTTGTATGGTTTATCAGGCGTAATCCCTAATTCACTCATCCCGTATAAAATACGACGATGGACAGGTTTCAACCCATCTCGAACATCAGGAAGTGCACGAGCAACAATAACGCTCATAGCATAATCCAAGAATGATTTTTTCATTTCTCCGGAAAGATTAACATCTTTTATCCGGCTTGTAGCTGGTAATTCTTCTGCCAAAATTTTCAACCTCCTTTACGACTAAGTTTTTAAATATCTAAGTTTTCTACGTAAGTGGCATTTTTTTCAATAAATTCACGTCTAGGTTCTACACGATCACCCATTAACATATTAAAGACATCATTAGCTTCAATGGCATCGTCGACGTTAACACGTAATAAACGACGAGCATCTGGATCCATAGTTGTTTCCCACAATTGAGAAGCATCCATTTCTCCAAGACCTTTATATCGTTGAATAACGGGTTTTGGTGTTGGTGCCAATTGCCCTTGAATTTCTTCTAATTCTTCTTCAGTATCGACATAACGAATCATCTTACCTTGTCTAATTTGATATAAAGGTGGTTGCGCAATATACACGAATCCTGCTTCAACAAGTGGACGCATGTAACGATAGAACAGTGTTAATAATAACGTTCTAATATGGGCACCATCGACATCAGCATCAGTCATAATAATTAATTTATGATAATTAGCTTTTTCAACATTAAATTCGCCACCAAAACCTGTTCCCATAGCTGTAAATAATGAACGAATTTCTTCATTGGCTAAAATTTTATCTAAACTTGCTTTTTCAACATTCAAAATCTTACCACGAATCGGTAAGATAGCTTGTGTTAACCGTGAACGACCCTGTTTAGCTGAACCGCCGGCTGAATCACCTTCGACGATAAATAATTCACTAATTGCAGGATCTTTACTTGTATTATCAGCTAACTTACCGGGTAAGTTACTGATTTCAAGCCCACTTTTTTTACGTGTTACTTCACGAGCATGTTTAGCAGCTACTCGAGCTCTAGCAGCTAATAAGCCTTTTTCTACAATAATTTTAGCTTCTTTAGGATTTTCCATTAAAAACTTAGTAAAATGTTCAGAGAAAGTACGATCAGTAACCGTACGCGCATCTGAATTACCTAATTTTGTTTTTGTTTGACCTTCAAATTGAGGATCTGGATGTTTAATACTGACAACAGCCGTCAATCCTTCACGAACATCTTCACCAGAAAGATTAGCATCATTTTCTTTCATAAGATTATTTTTACGAGCGTAATCATTTATAACCCGGGTTAAGGCTGTCTTAAAACCAGATTCATGAGTACCACCCTCATAAGTATGAATATTATTTGTGAAAGTTAATAAATTACTATGATAATCATCTGTATATTGGAGGGCAACTTCAACAATAATCCCTTTTTGTTCACCTTCAACATAGATAGGTTCTGGGAAAATAACATCTTTATTTTTATTTAAGTATTCAACATAATGCTTAATACCACCGGCATAATGGAATTCTTGTAATCCGGGTCCACCATCACGTTTATCATCAATCGTAATTTTAAGGCCTTTATTCAAGAATGCTAATTCACGAATTCGCGTTGTTAATACTTTAATATCATAGACAGTTGTTTCCGTAAAAATATCAGAATCCGGTACAAAATGAACAATCGTTGCATGTTCATTTTCAGGTGCTTCACCTACAACTGACATCTCTGTTTTAACTTTACCGCGAGCAAAGTCCATACCGTAGACTTTACCTTCACGAATAACCTGAACATCTAGCTCAGTTGATAATGCATTAACAACTGAAGCACCAACTCCATGAAGTCCACCAGAAACTTTATAACCACCACCGCCAAATTTACCCCCAGCATGTAAAATTGTAAAAACGGTTTCAAGCGCTGGACGGCCTGTTTTTGCTTGGATATCAACAGGGATACCACGTCCATTATCACGAACTGTTATACTGTTGTCTTTTTCGACAACAACATTAATTTCATCGGCAAAACCAGCCAATGCTTCATCGATACCATTATCAATAATTTCCCAAACTAAGTGATGAAGACCTTGTGAAGCCGTTGTTCCAATATACATACCGGGACGTTTTCTAACAGCTTCAAGTCCTTCTAAAACTTGAATTTGGCTCGCATCATATTCTTTTGCTTTTTCTTCATGTAATTCTTCTGCTATTTCAGCTTGTTTCTCTTGATCAGTCAACTATATGTTCCTCCTCTTCGAGTAAGTTACCTTGATTAATATGAAAAATCTTAGGTTCATTAATTAACGATCTAGCAATACCACTTAAGTTTGGTGTTGTTAAAAATGTTTGAACCTTATTTTGAATCGTCTTCAAAAGATGTGTTTGACGCATATCATCCAATTCAGAAAGAACATCATCCAAAAGAAGGACTGGATATTCCCCAGTTTCCTCTTTCATTAACTCAATTTCGGCTAATTTGACTGATAATGCTGTTGTTCTTTGTTGTCCTTGAGATCCATATGTTTGAACGTTTTTGCCGTTAATTAAAAAACGCACATCATCACGATGTGGCCCAGCTAAGGTTGTCCCTTGAAATATTTCTTTTTTTATTGATTTTTTTAAATCATTTTGTAATTGCGTATACAACTGTTCAATCGTTTTTTCTGACGCGTTTTCCAAATGAGTGGCATACTCAAATGTTAACGTTTCAGCGGACTGTGTAATCTCTTCTTGTAATTGGTTAGCCCAGAATTCAAGTTGTTTAAGAAATATTAAGCGTTGATGTACAATTTCTGCGCCAAAAGCAGCTAATTGATCAGATAATACATCTAAAAAAACTAAATCTTGGTCTTTTTTATGCTGTAACTGTTTTAGATATTGATTACGCTGTTTCAAAATAGTTCGGTATTGACCTAAATTATATAAATAACGTGCATTAATTTGGCCAAATTCCATATCAACAAATCTTCTTCTTACTGATGGGGCACCCTTTACAAGGGCTAAATCCTCTGGTGCAAACAAAATCACATTGAACTGTCCAATGTACTGTGACAATTTGGCCTGTTCAAGATGATTAACTTTAGCTTTTTTACCTTTAGAATTAATTTGAATCTCGAGTGGCAATGACCCTACTTGCTTATTCACCCGACCTTGGATTATCGCAGCTGTCTTATCCCACTTAATCAACTCTTTATCATTATTCGTTCTATGACTTCGAGTCATTGATAACACATAAATTGCTTCCAATAAATTCGTTTTACCCTGAGCATTTTCACCAAGTAATATATTGATTGCTGGTGAAAATGAGATATTTAAATCTTCATAGTTACGATAATCCCTCAAGGTTAAATTTTCTAGATACATTGATAAGCCTACTTTTCGTCCATTGAATGCATCGTAATAATTGCAATACCTGGAACTTCAATAACATCGCCAGGGTATAATTTACGTCCACGTCGGTCTTCTAATTCACCATTTACAAGGACTTCATTTTCACGTAAAAACCATTTTGCTTCGCCACCAGAATTAATAATTGTTTCTGATTTCAAAACTTGTTGTAGCATCATGTAAGGTGTTTCTAAATAAATATCTGATTTCAATTGTCGTCAACCTCCATTTTCTTCCTTTTCTATTATACCTTTTTTTTCGCAAAATTACAATTTCACATCTCATTTTAAGCCGATTTAAGCGATTTAAGTTTTAATTAGTCTTTTTACTCTAAAATTACTTAAAAGGCTATATTTTTAATTAAATGACTACAATTCACTATTGCCTTATTTTTTTAGTCAAAATCAAACCATAAAATTCATTTCTCACTTTTAATATAATTTACCTAAAAAAATAGAGTAAAAACAGTTTTATTGGCTGCTTTTACTCTATTTTTATTAGTTATTCATACACGAACAATTAATTAGAATGTTCGAACTGGTGTAATTAATTGAATAAATTGCGTTGTATCTTCAGTTGGGACTAAGGTAAATGGTCGTAATGGTTGTGTAAACGCAACTTTAATTTCAGTTTGTCCAAATGATCTTAAAGCATCTTTCATATAGTCTGGATTAAATGAAATTTCAAGATCATTTCCTGATAAATTGCTAAATTCTAATGCTTCCTCAACATTACCAACATCAGGCGAGTTACTATAAATGACAACTTTTTGTTCTGCCGTATTAATCGCTAGTTTAACAACGTTATTACGGCTTTCATGTGATAGTAATGACGCACGTTCAATTGCTGATAATAATTTAGGCGCATTAAACTCAATGTCTGTAGCTGATTCTTTAGGAATTAGACGAGTTGTATCAGGATAATTTCCTTCTAATAAACGTGAATAAAATGAGGTATTTCCAAGAATAAAGAGTACTTGGTTTTCTGAAATACGCATTTCAATATCTGGATTAGAATCGTCAATCATTCGTGATAATTCTACTAAAGATTTACCAGGAATAATAACATCATATTTTGCATCGTTTGCGCCTTCCAATGTAATTTTACGTTGGCTCAAACGATGACTATCTGTTGCGACTGCTAAAAACTCACCATTTTCAATGACAAAGTGAACACCAGTTAAAATAGGGCGACTTTCTTGGTTAGAAACGGCAATAACAGTTTGGCTAATAATTTGTTTTAAGATTGATCCCGAAAAAATTAAATTATCATCAGTATCAATTTCTGGTAAGTGAGGATAGTTATTTGCATCTAACCCATTAATATTGAATGAGGCTGATCCAGAAGTAATCTCAGTTTGATAACCATCAGTCACTGTTAATGAAAAAGTATCTTGCGGTAATTTTTTAACAATTTCGCTAAAGAATCGTGCAGGTAGCACAATTTCACCAGTTGATTCAATTGTTAAGTTATTAGATTCATCTTCAACAGATAAAAAAGTTTCAATAGAAACATCTGCATCACTACCTGTTAAAAGTAAACCAGAAGCAGTTAAGACAACTTTGATACCCGTTAATATAGGAATTGTTGTTTTTGAAGAAATAGCTCTTTGAACATCTGTTAATTGTTTAATGAATGCTGATCGATTAATTGTAAATTCCATAGTAAATCCTCCGGTAAGTTTAGTTATTAATTAAGTAATAAAAGAATAGAAGCAGTAGTAGGGCCTGTTAATCATGTTAAGAAATACGTTGGGACCATGTAAATAAAAGAATTCACATGTGGATAACCTGTGAGTAAACAAGCCGCCTTATCCACAATTGCCCACAACTATTATTGGTTAAGTTCACTCTTAAGATCTGAAATTTGACGCTGAAGTTTGTCATCAGTTTCTAACATTACAGCAATTTTTTCGTGAGCATGAATAACCGTTGTATGATCCTTACCACCAAATTCAGATCCAATCTTAGGTAAGGAATTGTCGGTAAGTTCGCGACTTAAGTACATAGCAATTTGACGTGGCATAACAATTGCTTTAACACGTTTTTTTCCTTTTAAATCGCCCACAGTAACGTGGAAATATTTAGCAACCCGATCTTGAACAATAGCAATTGAAATTTCATTTGATTTATCTTTTAAACTTAAGTTTTTTAAGGCATCGGCGGCTAAACTCGTTGTTATTTCTGAGTTTGATAAGGTCGCGTACGCTTGTACTCTAACCAAAGCGCCTTCAAGTTCACGAATATTCGAATCGATTTGGCCAGCAATATAACTTAATGTATCATCTGGTATTTCAAGATTTTCAGCATCAGATTTATTTCTTAAAATAGCAATTCTAGTTTCTAAATCAGGAGGGGTTATATCAACTGAAAGACCCCATTTAAAGCGAGATATAAGACGTTTTTGTAATTTTGGTATTTCGTTTGGTAAACGATCAGATGATAAGACAATTTGTTTTTTATCATCATATAAAGAGTTAAATGTATGGAAAAATTCTTCTTGTGTTGATTCTTTATCGGCAAAAAATTGAATATCATCCACCAGTAAGAGATCAACACTACGATATTCTTTTCGGAAATCTTCGGGCGTATTATTTCGAAGTGAGTTAATGAAGCCGTTAGTAAATGCTTCACTTGTAACGTATTTTACTTTTGCATCAGGATTGTTTAGAAGCATTTGGTGACCAATTGCGTGCATTAAATGGGTTTTACCCAAACCAACACCACCATAGAAAAAGAGCGGGTTGTACAAGCGGCCAGGTTCTTCAGAAACAACCAAAGCAGCAGCGTGGGCCATCTGATTACCTTTTCCAGTAACGAAGGTACTAAAGGTATATCTATCGTTTAATTTGGCATCACGCATAAAGGTAGGGACATTATCGTTATTAGAGTTTGAACTATTTGATACTGCCATATTTGATTGGCCGCCCGCGGTTAATTCACCCTTTATTTTTAAAACGGGATTGATTTCTTCACCAGTTGATTCGTAAAGAAACGCAACAACTTTTGGTGCTAGATGTTGTATCCAGTAAGTTTTATGTAGCTGGGAGGGTAGCTCAATAATAAGGTCGTTATTAATAAATTGTTTTGGTTCAGCTGATGAAATCCAAGTTTCGTAACTAACAGGGTTGAGTTGCGTTTTGAAATAATCAGTCAGTGAGGACCATAAATTTTCGAGAGTAAGCACAAAAAGCCTCCTTGTTTAAATAAATCGTAACTACAGTTTAGCATTTTAAAGAAGGGTTTTCCACAGGTTTAAAAAAATGTGTAAAAAATAATAACAGGGTCATTAATAAGTTTTCCACAGGGGTGGGCATAAAAAGATAAACCAGTTTTGTTTGCCATGTTATCCACAAATGAGTGATTGAAATAAAGTATGTTATTAAAGGATTTTCATTAGTTATTAACAGTTTTTAGTTAAGGGTGTGTATAACTTATTAACAGGCTGTTTATTGTGAAAAAGTGTGTGTTCCGAGTTGTGGACGACAAGATGTGTTTCACAACTCATCCACAACTAAAAAATAAATAGCGAAAAAGTGTGGATAACTAAATTACATTGAATTCTAATAATTTTCTTTCATAGAAGAAAGAAGTATGGTATTATATTCCGGTAAGTGAAATTGACGTCACTGGTATCTTATTTTTATCAAGATACCGATTAGTTGAAACATTAAGTATTTAAGGAGGTGCCTAAATTATGAAAAGAACATACCAACCTAAAAAACGTCACCGTGAACGCGTGCATGGTTTCCGTAAACGCATGAGTACAAAAGGCGGCCGTAACGTCTTAGCACGTAGACGCCGTAAAGGTAGAAAAGTATTGTCTGCATAGACCACTGATTTCAGTGGTTTTTTTTATTACAAAGATACAGTATCTATTTAACTGGAGATATTACATGAGAAAATCATATCGCGTTAAAAAAGAAGCAGAGTTCCAAACAGTTTTTAAAAAAGGTCAATCTTGTGCGAACCGAAAGTATGTTATATATATGATGGAAAAACCAGAACAAGCTCATTTTAGAGTTGGAATTTCAGTTGGAAAACGTATTGGGAATGCTGTTGCTCGTAATTGGGTTAAACGCCGTATTCGTCAATCGTTGTTAGAATTGAAACCAGATCTTAAACAAGATTGCGATTTTTTGGTTATTGCTAGACCATCTGTTGCTTGGTTGTCGCAAGAGGAATCCAAGAAACAATTAACACATGTTTTAAAAATAGCTAAAATTTTAGACTAATAAAGTGAGCGAGGGTATTCTTGTGAAAAAGAAGAGTAAGCGATTTTTAGTCCTATTAAGTATGTTGGGGTTAATGTTAGTCCTAGCGGGATGTAGTACAACACCAATAACGGAAAATAGTACAGGAATTTGGGATGGCGGTATCATCCTCAGTTTCTCTAGGGCTATTATTTTCCTTTCAAAATTATTTGGTGGGAACTATGGTGTTGGTATTATCATCTTTACCATAATCATTAGGGTTATTTTATTACCATTAATGATTTATCAAACAAAAAGTATGCGTAAAACAGCTGAAGTTCAACCTCAATTGAAGGCACTTCAAGCTAAGCATTCTGGTAAAGATGCTGCAACTGTTCAAAAATTACGTGAAGAACAACAGAAATTATATGCAGAAGCAGGCATTAATCCTGTTGCTGGATGTTTACCATTATTAGTACAGATGCCGATTTTATTAGCTCTTTATCAAGCTATTTTGAGAACGAACGTTTTGAAGACGGGTGAATTTTTATGGTTACAGCTTGGTGATAAAGATCCGTACTTCATCTTACCAATTTTTGCTGCAATCTTAACTTACTTTGTTTCTAAGTTGGGTGTTATGTCCCAACCTGAAGCAAACTCAATGTCAACGATGATGGTTTATGGTACACCAATAATGATTCTTGTGACAGCTGTTAACTTACCATCAGCCTTGTCATTATATTGGGTTATTACCAATGCATTCTCAGTTGGACAAACATTGTTAATTAATAATCCATTTAAAATTACACGTGAACGTGAAGAAAAAGTACGTCTTGAAAAAGAAAAAGTACAGGCTATTAAAAAAGCGAAAAAGAAAGCTTATAAGGGCCGTAACAAAAAGTAATTTTTGAAAACCAAAGTCCATTTAGTGGCTTTGGTTTTTTATTTTGGATATAATTACATAAAAGGTTAACAAGAGGAGGATTAAAATTGAGAAAATTAACAAAATCTAATAATAGAATTATTGCTGGTGTTGTCGGTGGTATTGCTGAATTTTTTAACTGGGACCCAACATTAACAAGAATAGGGTACGTTCTTTTAAGTGTCCTGAGTGCAGCATTCCCTGGTATTATTGTTTACATCATATGTGCAATAGTCATGCCAAATGCATCATCAAACTATAGATAACTAAAAATGCGTAACCAGAATATATCTGGTTACGCATTTTTGTTTCACGTGAAACATTTTAGAAAGTTGCTGTATCTGGATCTTGAGCATGACCAACAACACCATCTAGAGAGTTGATTTCTGCCATGTCTTCATCAGATAATTCAAAATCAAATAAATGAGTATTTTCTTCAATTCTGTCAGCATGAACAGATTTGGGAAGTGGTAAGAATCCATTTTGTAATGACCAACGTAAGGTAACTTGTGCAACACTGCGACCAATACGATTAGCAATTTTAACCATTGTTGGTTCCGTAAAGATAGCACCAGTTCCTAATGGGCTATAAGCTTCTAATTGAATATTATGCTTGTGACAATAATCAATTGTCTCTTTGGGAGTATCACCAGGAGCTAATCTAATTTGATTAATCATTGGTGTAATTGTTTGTGTTTCTTCCAAAATTTTAAAATGACGAGGACGGAAGTTAGAAACACCAATGGCTTTAATTTTACCTTCATTATAAAGATCTTCAAATGCACGCCATGTTTCTTGAAGATGACTTTCCCAATTATCTTCACGATAAGCAGCAGGATTTGGCCAGTGAATCAAGAATAAATCAAGGTAATCAACACCTAAATCTTTTAATGTTCGTGCAAATGCTGTTTGTGTTTCATCGTACGTATGAGCTGTATTAGCTAATTTACTTGTTAAAAAGATATCTTCACGAGCAACACCGCTTTCGGCAATACCTTCTCCAACACTACTTTCATTGTGGTACATTTCAGCAGTATCTAAATGTATGTAACCAGAAGCTAATGCTGATTTTACAGATGCTTTAGCAACATCACCACTTGGTGTTTGCCAAGTACCAAAACCAACAACAGGAATTTTGACACCATTTGCTAATTCATATGTGTCTGTTAATTTATTCATAGAATTAATCCTCCGAGTTTTTATATTTAGTATTTTCATTATAGGCTGAGTCCTATAGATTTTGTCAAATGAAAGAACTTTTCAAAAAAATCGTTCTGAAAAAGGGTATAGATAAGGGGTCAATTAGTGCTATAATATAACGATGATAATTATATTTGGAGGATGAACATGCCCATATTTACTGGAAAAAATGTTGATCAAGCTGTGAGTAACGGTTTGGCTGCATTAAAGCTTGAAAAAACACAGATTGAAATTAAAATAATCAATGAAGGTAAGTCTGGATTTTTATTTTTTGGCCGCAAAAAGGCAGAAGTTGAATTAATTGAAAAAAAAATAACAGAAAAACCAGTAAGCAAGAAAATTATTGATGAAAAAAAAGATAGTGTTACATCAAAGCCTCTAACAGCAGCAGAAAAAGCTGCTAGAAGTCAACTTAATGAAAAAGCAGTTCATGATGTTGGTTATTATTTGGCCGACATTACAGAATTAATGGGTATTGATACAGAAATTAATGTTCAATTTGAGCGCCGTCAGGTAACATATGATTTTAATACGAGTAAACAAGGATTATTAATTGGTAAACACGGTAAAAGTTTAAATGCTTTGCAATATTTAGCACAAGTTAATATGAATCAAAAAGCAGTTAGCAGAATGAATGTTATTCTAGATGTTGGTGGCTACCGTAAACGTCGCGAAGAAACGATTGAGCGCCTTGCAATTAAAGTGGCCAAGGATGTTATTAGAACGGGTGAGACGGTACAATTAGACCCGATGCCTGCTAACGAACGTAAGCAAATTCATTTTTATTTAGCACGAAATAACCGAATCAAAACAACATCGATTGGAACAGAACCTAAGCGCTCAGTAATTGTAGCGCCTAAAAATAAAAAATAGTCAGTAATAGAAGGGAGTCCCCACCCATGGCTTTAAAACATGATCCAGAAAAATTAGAAGATGAACTATGTTTTGCTATTTACACAGCACAAAAAGATTACAATAAATTTTATACAGAATCACTGAAGGAATTTAGCTTAACGTATCCGCAATATATTACGTTACTTTCATTGTGGGAAACGTCACCTGTTATGGTGAAGGAACTTGGTGCGAAGTTACATCTAGATAACGGAACATTAACACCACTTTTAAAACGTATGGAAAAGGATGATTGGATTCTTCGGACTAGAGATCCTGAGGATGAACGCCGTGTGAATGTCTCATTGACTGGAAAAGCTAAAAGAAGTAAACATAGAATTATGAAACAAATGTCGAATTGTTTTACTTCATTTGATATGACTGAAGAAGAATATCTTGGTTATGTTAATGAATTAAAAGTGATTACTAATAAATTAGAAAATCGCGGTATTCGTGGTTAGTGAATTAGAATCATCAAACAGACTTGTTGACAAATGTCGGTAAAAAAAGTATATTATTGGCATTGAACTTAATATTAGATAAAGTAGTGAAGGTGCTTTATCCACGTCCTTTTAGGGCGTGGAGTGGGCCCTTTTTTTGTTTGAAAAAATTTAAAGAATATGATTAATTAACTGCTAATAGAGCACTTGAAGGGAGTATTTAAAGATATGCCAGAATTAACAGAATTTGATACAATTGCCGCTATATCAACACCACCTGGTGAAGGTGCCATTTCAATTGTTCGATTAAGTGGTGAGGATGCCGTTCAAATTGCTAATAATGTATTTAAAGGGAAAAATTTAGGTAACGTTGATAGTCATACCATTAACTACGGACATATTTTAAATCCTAAAACGGATGAAGAAGTCGATGAGGTCATGGTCTCAGTTATGTTAGCACCTAAAACATTTACACGTGAAGATGTGATTGAAATTAACTGTCATGGTGGTATTGTACCAACGAATCAAATTTTACAATTATTATTAAGTAATGGGGCACGCTTAGCTGAACCTGGTGAATTTACAAAACGAGCATTCTTAAATGGTCGAATTGATTTATCTCAAGCTGAGGCTGTTATGGATTTAATTCGTGCTAAAACAGATCGCTCAATGAAAGTTGCACTAAATCAGTTAGATGGTAATTTAGCACGTCTAATCCGCAATTTACGTAAAGATATCGTAGATGTTTTGGCATTAGTTGAAGTTAATATTGATTATCCAGAATACGATGCTGGTGAAGAAATGACGACTAAATTATTGCTTGAAAAAGCACGTGATGTTAAGCAATATGTTCAAGAATTACTACAAACAGCGCAACAAGGTAAAGTATTACGTGAAGGATTAGCTACTGCCATAATTGGTCGACCTAATGTTGGTAAATCAAGTCTTTTGAATCACTTATTACATGAAGATAAAGCCATTGTAACTGATGTTGCTGGAACAACGCGTGATGTGATTGAAGAATACGTTAACGTTATGGGTGTACCTTTGAAATTGGTAGACACTGCCGGTATTCGTGATACAGAAGATAAGGTTGAAAAAATTGGGGTTGAACGTTCGAAAGAAGCGATTGTTCAAGCTGATTTAGTCATGCTTGTTTTGAATAGCAATGAACCTTTGTCTGCTGAAGATAAGCAGCTCATTAAATTAACACAGAATGATAAACGAATTGTTATCTTAAATAAAACAGATTTACCAGAAAATCTAGATCGTAAAGAATTAGAAAGTATGGTTGATCCAACGGAAATTATTTCTATTTCTGTCTTAAATCATGAAGGTGTGAAGCAACTTGAAGAAAAAATTGCTAACTTATTCTTTGGTGGAATTGAAAATAGCCAAACAACAGTTATGATTACTAATTCTCGTCATATTGGCTTGTTAAATCAAGCTGAGACTGCTTTAGATGATGTGATCACTGGGATTGCTTCCGGTATGCCAATCGATTTAGTTCAAATTGACATGACTAGAAGTTGGGAATTACTTGGTGAAATCACTGGTGATAGCTACAAAGATGAATTACTCACAGAATTATTTAGTCAATTCTGTTTAGGTAAATAATTGTTAGTAAATAGGAGAATATAAATGGACATTAAAACTTATGACGGCCCAGATTATGATGTAATTGTGGTTGGTGCTGGACATGCTGGTTCAGAAGCAGCACTCGCTGCTGCACGAATGGGTAATAAAACATTACTTATCACAATTAGTTTAGACATGGTTGCTTTTATGCCATGTAATCCTTCAATTGGTGGTCCAGCTAAAGGAATTGTTGTACGTGAAATTGATGCCTTAGGTGGCGAAATGGGTCGTAACATCGATAAAACTTATGTACAAATGCGTATGTTAAATACTGGTAAAGGTCCAGCTGTTAGAGCATTACGGGCACAAGCTGATAAACATCTTTATTCAAGTGAAATGAAACATACAATGGAAAAAGAAGAAAACCTAACGTTACGTCAAGGAACAGTCGATAGTTTAATTGTTGAAGATGGCGAATGTCATGGTGTTGTAACAAATACTGGGGCAAAATACCGTTCTAAAAGTGTTGTTTTAACAGTTGGAACGGCTGCTCGCGGTAAGATTATTATTGGCGAATTGAGTTATTCATCAGGTCCTAATAATTCACAACCTGCAATTAAATTATCTGAAAATCTTGAAGCTCTTGGATTTGATTTAGAACGTTTTAAAACTGGAACACCACCTCGTGTTGATGGGAATACAATTGATTACAGTGTGACTGATGAACAACCAGGGGATGTTGAACCTAACCACTTTAGTTTTGAAACACCTGATGAAGATTATATTGATGTTAAAAATCAATTATCTTGTTGGTTAACGTATACCAACTTGAAAACGCATGAGATTATTAATGCTAACCTTGATCGTGCACCTATGTTCTCAGGAATTATTAAAGGTGTGGGTCCACGTTACTGTCCATCTATTGAAGATAAAATTGTTCGTTTCTCTGATAAACCTCGTCATCAGCTCTTCTTAGAACCAGAAGGCCGTTCAACGGACGAATTTTACGTTCAGGGCCTTTCTACGTCAATGCCGGAAGAAGTCCAACAAGATATTATTCATTCAATTAAGGGCCTTGAAAACGCTGAATTAATGCGTCCGGGTTATGCGATTGAATATGATGTCGTGGCTCCTTATCAATTACGACCAACGCTTGAAACTAAATTAGTGAAGAATTTATATACCGCTGGTCAAACAAACGGGACTTCTGGATATGAAGAAGCTGCTGGACAAGGAATAATGGCAGGAATTAACGCTGGGTTACGTGCTTTAGGCCGCGAAGATTTTACGTTAAATCGAAGTGACGCTTATATCGGTGTTATGATTGATGATTTAGTAACAAAAGGGACAAACGAACCTTATCGTCTATTAACATCTCGTGCTGAATATCGCTTAATCTTACGTCATGATAACGCTGATTTACGTTTAACTGAAAAAGGATATGATATTGGTTTAATTTCTGAAAAGAGATTAGCTATTTTTAAAGCTAAAAAAGCTGAAATTGAAGCCGAAAAAGCTAGATTACAATCATTCCGTATTAAACCTACTGAAGATGTGAATGCATTCTTAGCAGAACATAATAGTGCCGCTTTGAAAGATGGCGTGTTGGCTAATGAATTTTTACGTCGCCCTGAGGTAACTTACGCAGACATTGAGAAGTTTATTCCAGGTCCTGACCATGAATTAGACCATAGAATTATTGAACAAGTAGAAATCCAATTTAAGTACGAAGGCTATATTAAAAAAGCACAAGAAAAAGTTGCGAAGTTAAAACGTATGGAAGCTAAAAAAATTCCAACAAATATTGATTACGATTCTATTGAAGGAATTGCGACGGAAGCGCGTCAAAAATTCATTAAGATTCAACCAGAAACATTAGCTCAAGCTAGTCGTATTAGTGGTGTGAATCCTGCTGATTTATCAATTCTTGCTGTTTATATTGAACAGGGTAAGATTGCTAAAGTTAATAATTAATAGTACAGAAATGCAGAAAAGGCACCAATCAAGTATACTTGATTGGTGCCTTTTTAACTTTTTATAATTAGGTTAAGCAATAAACTTAAAATCCAGCTGCAGAGATGATTGAAGCTATGTTGGCTGCTAAACTGACAGCAAATACTGACATAACAATCATGAAAACTAAAGCTAATAGAAGTTGTCCAATGACAACGCCGTAAAGTTTATCTATTTTAAGTGGATTTGTATCAATAATCATCGATAAAATGAAAGCAATACTCATGATAAGGGCCATTAAAGCATACATGAATACAGCAAGGCCTCTCATTCCAAGTAGCATGAAAAGCATACTAAGGACAGCTAATACAAGATTGATCATGAGGTAGTGTGTAAAGCGATTTGTAAATGAAAGTAAGGTATCACTCTTATCGCCTAAAACAACATTACGAACAAAAAATCCAATTAGTATGTAAAAGGCAAAAGCTAGTAGTGTTAAGAAAAATAATTTTGCGTAGACACTACTGTCAATTGTTGGCGCATAGGTACTTTGAGTGTTAAAGAGTCCTGAAAATAGACTTGAATTAACAGATTTAGCAACATTATCCATTATTAATTTTACAAAAATATCATTAAATATGGCGAATAAAATAATTGTCGTAAAGCCGAAATATTTATGACCATTTTCTAAAATTGTGGGATGTTTAATGGCATTTAAGAAATAAGACCAATAATTTGATGCGAATGTTTTAGCTTGTTCAATATTCTCATTTTGAGCTTTAGTATCTTGTTGTTGCGTGTATTGTTGTTGGAATTTTGTTGGTTCTTGTACGTTTTGTGATTGTGTTGCGGCCGTTTCTTGGGCTGGTTTAATGGAAAAGGCAAATCCACAGTTTGTACAAAATTTTACATTTTCTGGTTGTTGTGAACTACAGTTTGGGCATGTTTTCATGATTATTTCCTCCAAAGTTTAGTTGTCTTCAATTTTTTCACTAATTTTTTTAGCGGGTGTAATTGACTTGATTAAGAAGTCATCGTTATTAGAATAATTAACTTTAGCAGTATATCTAAATACTTGTGTTTTAGTTGAATAATTATCGTCACTATCAGTGAAATCGAACGTATAAGTAACATCATAAGCGACATCAAATTTATTTTTATCTGTCGGTGTTACTGATAATACTTTAGCGTCATAAGAGACACTACTGATTGCATCATCATCATGATAATTTTTAGCAATAGTCACCCATGCCTTGGCATCTGCATTGCTTGAGCCATTAACAAAGAAACTGCCTATTGAGCCATAACTATCATTTGAATCCTCATTAGAGTCATCACCATCGATAGTGTAGTCATCAATTTGGGTAAATAAATTGTCTATATAACTTTCTGCATCATCTAGAGTTAACATATTAGGAAAATTAATATTGAATAAATTGCTACTAGAACTATCTTGAAAGCCATTTTCATCTGTATTATTTAAAGTTACGTCGTTATCATCATCGCTACCTGAAATTTGGTATTCACTGGTAACGAGAGTGTTGTCTCCGACCTTTTCTTTAAGCTGCAATCGATTGTTTCCAGAAGAGGCAATAGGGCCAATTGTTGCAGAACCATCATCATCAGTTGTACCAACTTTTTTAGAATTAACATAGATATCAGCATTTGCGATACTTTTAATTCTAAAAGTAAGTGTACTTAAATCTAAATTGACGTTAGAAGTTGAACTAGTGAGCGTCTCAGTCGATTTATTATTTAGTTTAGTACCATCAATAGAGCCAGCTGCTTCTATTGTGTAGTTACCGGGAACTAGATTTGAGATTGTTTTACTGTAATTATCAGAGTCAGCTGTAGCAACTTTTTTATCATTCATCTTGATAACAGCCCCAGAGCTATTCGTTGATAAGTTAACGGAAACGGTTGAAAAGTCAGCCGTATATTTAGGGAATAATAACCAATGTTTACCATTTTCTTTTAAATGAAAATGTGTTGAAGTGCTTGCTCCATTGGTTAATTCGTTTTTAAAAGTTTTAAGAGAGTCTGTACTACCCCATGCATCTGATGCAGGTTTCATAGACTCATCAGTAATTTTTAATGCCGTATCCGATGTTGAAAAATAAGCTTCCATGTTTTTATCGGTTTTTAATGCATCTGTAATTCGTTCAATTTGATTTTCTTTTGAGTAATATTTTGTTCCAGCATAGTAGCCAACAACAATAATAAGAGCGATAATACCAATCAAAATTCTGATGAATTTTGTTTTACCTGAGATGGGTAATTTAGGATTTGCAGTTCGTGTTTGTGTAGGTGGCATTTGTTGTTGTGTTGGTTGAACCGGCGTAACAGGTTGCTGTGACGCAACTGAATTAACACGTAAATCAAAATTACAATTAGGACAGAAATTACCATCCTTAGGAACTTCACTTCCACAATTAGGACAGAATTTTTTTGTCGTACTCCCAGATAAATCATCTGAAGGCGCATAATAGATTTGTTCTTTTTTAATCATTGGATCTCCTTTTTAACTACCTTAATAATATGATTAACTTTGACTACTTAACTAAAAGTTACCAAATCTAGTGTATACATAGCGAGTTTTAGTTTATAAAATAATGGCTAACTCAATCGCATAAAATAGGATTTTAATCATTGGTACTTATGTATTTTTTTAGGTTGTTAGATGCAGAATTAGTAATACCCCCCGTGGCCTCCTTAGATTTAAATTACTAAATCAACGAATAAAGACAAACCTTAAACGAAACTTAAGTTATTTTATCAGCTTAAAAGGTTTTTGTATATATATATATATTAAAAAAAGATAAGCTATAATCTGTTTGATTGTTTTAAAAACCTTTACCATAAAGAGAACCTTTCTGATTAGGAGTTTAATATGCTTAAAAAAATAGGAATTTTAATTCGTGCTAAACGAAAATTATTGAATATGACCATTGAGCAACTGGCTGAAAAATCAAAATCTTCTGTTAGTTTAATTTCTTTGATAGAGCGAGGTAAGTTAGATAATATTAAAATAAAAAAATTATCAGATATTGCTGAAGCGCTGGATATGACGTTAGCTGACTTCTTTACTAATCAAAATTTAAAAGGTGTTGCAACGCTGGATTTGATTAATTATCTTGCTTCTTTACCCAAAGAAAAAAGAGAAGCGACAGCTGAATTATTGCTTAAAGTAATCCGTTTATAAATGATTATCATTAATGATTGACCATGCTATTTCTTCAATAGTGTGGTCAATTTTTTGTGCTTGATAGGCTGAGACTAAATCAATTTGTTTGGTAGGTAAATCTAAAGTTAAAATATCAAAATTGTGAAAATCAATCCTATGGTTACTAAAGTCATAAATTAAAAATTTTAAATCTTGTAATACCTTCAAATTATCGTGTATATCTATCCCATTCATAAATAAAATCTCCCTTACTAAAAAACTGTATAAAAAAAGCATTAGCTTTTATTAGCTAATGCTTAGATTACAACAAAAATAGTTAATTTATAAGACTGATATTAATAAAAATTAATTCTAACGATAGTACTGAGTTTTGTCAATATGACATAAATTAAAGGTTTATCCTTTTAAGTAGATTAATTAATTTAAGTAAGTATTGAAGTAATAATTATTTAAAAAGCTGTTGAAAAATAGACAGTAAAAGGAGCAACAAAATAACTATAAAATGACGATTTTTATGAAGCATTATGATAGCAATGAATTCACGCAAGAACGCATTAGGTAAAAAATACCATGGCGTTTTCCCGCCAATGCCTTGAGCATTTACACCAACCATTCGTGCAAATATTGCAGCACGAAAGATATGGTAGTTATTTGAACTGAATAAAATATGATCCCCTCTATGATCAAGATCAATTATTTTTTTTGAGAAACGCATATTTTCAAAAGTCGTTGTTGATTTGTCTTCTAGTAATGTAAATTCTTCTGGATAACCACTGTCGATGGCCCATTTTTGCATTGCCTGTGCTTCTGAAATAGACTCATCATTACCTTGCCCACCTGAAAAAATAATAATCGGGCGTTTACCGCCTAATAGTATTTGTTTGTCCGCAAAATTGGTAGCACGTTTGATTCTGTTGGCAAGTAGTTTACTAACTTTATAACCGTTGATTAAACCTGCACCTAGTACAATGATGTAGTCTTGATCATATTTTGGACGTCGTAAGCTATATAAAATACTAACAGACAAGAAATTTAAAAAAGCGAACATAAGATATAAGCCAGTCAACGAAGCAAAATTAAATGGTAATTGAAGATACCAAGGCCACGTACTGATTAAAGGTGTCACAAACCAGCGAATGATAAGAACAATAGCAAGTAGTAGTCCAAGCATGTTAGCTAATGAATAACTTTCACGTTTAAAGACTAGTCCAGTATTAATTAATAAAAATGGAATAGTTGCAATTGAAAGTAATATCAAACCTATAGCGCCAACAATGATAATAAAAACAGCGCTATTTTTCATAAAATTGATAGGGGAAGTAGCGAGTACACCTATTAAAGAAATGACAAATATATTGAACAGAAATCCATTAATTAATTGACGTGGTTCTTTGTGAAAGCTGATATACCAAATAGCTAACAATAAAATAGGTAGTAACAGTATTAGATAGTCCATATGAATTCCTCCGAAGTAATAGATAATAAACTAATTCTAGCATATTTTTGAATAAATAAGGTACTAATAAATTTATATTTAACCGTTTACATGGACGTTAACATATGATATATTATTCACATGAACAAAATATCATATGAATAATATATCATATAGAGGAGATGCTATAATGGTCACACTATTAGGTTCAACTGTACTCGCATTCATTTCAACAAATATCGATTATCTTTTAATTCTAATTATTATTTTTGCTAAGTATAAAAATAAACATGAAGAAAAATTAATATTTATAGGAGAGCTACTTGGTAGTGGGACGCTTATAGCAGTTAGTTTGATTGCTGCCTTTTGGTTAAAACTGATTCCTGAAGAATGGATCTTAGGATTTTTGGGACTTATTCCGATTATAATGGGTATAAAAATGTATTTTAGTGATGAAGATGAGGGTAATGAGGTCCGGGAGAAATTAGGAAAACCGGGTCAAGGCATAATTTTAAATGTAATTATGATTACTATTGCAACTTGTGGACCAGATAATCTTGCTATCTACGTCCCATTTTTCACGACATTATCTATTAGGGATGTACCTATTGTACTGATGCTATTTTTTATATTCTTATGTATCATTACATGGTTGAGTAAAATGATTACTAATTTACCTAAAATCCAAGAATTTTTTCAAAATTTTGGTAATTTAATCACTCTAATTGTTTATGTTTTCTTAGGTCTATATATATTATTAGAAAGTGGTACTATTCAGCACTTTATGTAGGAGGAAAATAATGCAACCGTACAATGAAATTCCAAAAAGTGAACTTGATGAATCAATTATGATAACTAAGCTATTGAATAATCGAATAAGATTACAATTAATCTATTTATTGGAACAACATGAATATAATGTAACTGAATTATCAAAGATACTTAATGTTGAACAAACAAACTTATCTCATCAATTAAGTTTATTAAAAACGCATCAAATAATTAGTCAGAGACGAGAAGGAAAGTTAATGTACTATCAAATTGACGATCCGCATATTATTGAAACTATGACAGCGCTGTTGCAACATGCAAAACACGTTGCAAATGGAAAACCTTATTAAATAGAAACGTAAGAAAAAGAGATTAACTTCAAATTGAAGTTAATCTCTTTTTTGATTTTTAAAATCTGTAGTGGTTACTATGGACCCTAACGGATTTGAACCGTCGACCTTCTACTTGCGGAGCAGACGCTCTCCCAACTGAGCTAAGGGCCCGAATAGCTTTATAATACACCAAATAGCCAAAATTAAAAGAAAAAGTTAGTTTTGCTTCTATGTATTTATGCCATTTTAAAATGTTTCACATGAAACATTTTAAAATGAGTAACGATTTTTAAAGATAAAAGGTTTCAAATATCACTTGTTAATAGTAGGGTAAAAAGCATTAAATACCAGTTTTTGATTAATGATGAATAAGCCGAAGAGTATAAGATTTTTGTTTTTAAATAGCAGACATAATCTTATGATGGCGTGATGTGAAGATATTTCCAAACATTAATAATTATTCGATTAATACTCTTTTAGAAGGAACAAATAATAAAATTCAGATTTCTAACGGACTTATTTCCAATCTTAGCAACTTTTATAGATTCCGAACCAGAATACTTTATATATTAAAATCCATAAAAAAAGGTCCCACTCACTTAGTGAGTGGGACCTTCATAATATTATTTATTAACAGTACCAGCAAATGAAGCAGGGTAATATGCTAATGCACCAATTTTAACATTTTGACCAGGTTCTGGAGCAGCGATATATTGGCCACCACCTAAGTAAATACCAACATGGTATGTAGAACCTTGAGCTCCCCAGAATAATAAATCTCCAGGTTGAGCAGCAGCAGTTGATTTCTTAGAAACATTTGATTCTTGTCCAATAGTATTACGGTTTAAGTTAATACCAACTTTTGCGAATACATATTGTGTGAATCCTGAACAATCAAAACCAGAAGGAGTTGATCCACCCCAAACATAAGGAGTACCTATGTATGCTTTAGCAACAGAGATAACTTTGCTTGCTGAGTAGCTTGCTGTTTGTGTTGTAGAGCTTGCAGCAGCAGTATTAGCTGTTGAAGTAGTATTAGAACTTGCAGCAGCAGTATTAGTTGTTGAAGTAGTATTAGAACTTGCAGCAGCAGTATTAGTTGTTGAAGTAGTATTAGAACTTGCAACAGCAGTGTTAGCTGTTGAAGCAGTATTAGAACTTGTAGCAGCCTTAGGTGTTGAAGTAGCATTAGAAGTTACAGCAGCTTTAGGTGTTGTTGTAGCTTTTGCAGGTGTAACAACTTTTTCAGCAGTTGTAGAAGCTACTTTAGCCATTGAACCTGTTAAGTTTAATGTTTGGCCAGGGTTAATCATTGAATTAGAAGATAAACCATTAGCATCACATAGTGCTGAGATAGTAATACCGTTTGATTGAGCGATTGACCATAATGAATCGCCGTTTTTAACAGTAACAGTCTTATTATTTGTAGTAGATGCTGCTTTAGGTGTAGCTGTTTCTACTTTAGGAGTTGCAGTAACTGATTTAGCAGCACTTACTTCTGCTTTAGGAGTTGTAGCAACTGGTTTAGCAGTACTTGTTTCTACTTTAACAGTTTTAGCTGGTGTTACTTTAGCGGGAGTAACAGTAGTACTTGCAGCTACCGCTTTTGAACCAGTTAATGTTAAATTTTGACCGGGTAAGATAAGTGCTGAGTTATCAGCAAATCCATTAGCCGAACGAAGTGCTGAGATTGAAATGCCATTTTCTTTAGCGATTGACCATAATGAATCACCATTTTTAACAGTAACGGATGTTTTATTTACTGAAGTATTAGTAGTAACGATAGTACTTGTTTTAGCTGAAGTACTTTTTTGTGTTGAGCTTGCTTTAGCGTTGCTATCCTTTTCAGGAATATTTAATGATTGACCACTTACAATAATATGAGAATTTGCGTCAATATTGTTTAAAGTTTCGATTGTTTTGATTGAAACGCCATACTTCTGAGAAAAAGCCCAAACAGTATCGTTTGTTTGAACTTTAACTGTTGCTGCATCAGCAGTTGCGTTAGATGCAAGAAGGAGGCCAGCGGTACCAACTGTACCGAGTAATAATGATTTAAGTGTGTTATTCAAGTTGAGTCACATCTACTTTCTTATTTTATTGGATTTATACTACAGTAACTATTGTAACCGGTTAGTGTTGCAATCAAATACAAAAACTATTACAACTTAGCATGATTTTGTAATATATACTAAGTAATGTTTATATATCAATGATAATGATGATTTATGTATTTAACTTATAATTTATTTAATTTAGTAAATCCCATGTGCAATAATGGTTTAGAACACTTTCAATATATTTTAAATTAAAATATATTGCCCCCCGATGTTACAAAGATATTACAGAAACCTTATGTTTCTATACTACTAGAACTAATTAAAACTATACCAGTCGTTTTACATGGTTGCAAATGAAATTTTAAGTTTTAATAGAAAGGGATTTCATTGTCTGGTATCATTTGAATTATTGGATATTGAAAGTCCTTAAATAGTTGGCGTATAATTAACTAAATAAGGGGATAAAAAATATAATGATTAGGTGGAAATATGAAAAGAATAGTTAAAGAAATAATGAGTTGGATTATACCGATTGCAATCGGTTTAATAATCGCGATGCTTTTAAAAACATTTGTTGTCACAATGGTACGTGTTGATGGGCCATCGATGCAACCTAACTTAGTTAATAATGAGCATGTTGCTGTTGTTAAAGTTATTGATATTAAGCGCTTTAGTACTGTTGTTTTTGATGCATACGGCGTAGATCCTGATGCAACTGAGGGTCAAGAGTATGTTAAACGTGTTATTGGAATGCCTGGTGATACAGTAGAATTTAAAAATGATCATGTCTATGTTAATGGTAAAGAAATTGAAGAACCTTATATTTCAACTTATCAAAAAACAGTAGGGACAAGGGTTCAGAACATAAATGCTAAAAACTGGACATTCAAGTCATTGGCTGTAGATAATCAATGGGCTAAAGATACTTCAGCTATCAGAGTACCTTCAGATAAATATTTTGTTCTAGGAGATCATCGTTCAGTATCTAATGATAGTCGTTACTGGGGGTTCGTTGATAAGTCGAAAATTCAAGGTGTTGTAAAAGTACCATTCTGGAATTTTAATAAGGCTGATCATAAATATATTTATTAATTGCATTAAAAATGCAGAAAAATAATTCGATTGAAGAGGAGATTTTATTATGACAAAAACACCAATTATTTTAGATTGTGATCCAGGACATGATGACGCATTAGCGTTAATGATGATTATTGCTTCACCAGAATTTGATTTACGTGCGGTGACAACATCCGCTGGAAATCAAACACCTGATAAAACATTTGATAACGCTTGTCGACTACTAACATTGATGGAACGGACAGATGTTCCAGTTGCTAGTGGAAATAAAAAACCTTTACTACAAGAATTAATGATTGCCGATGCCGTTCATGGAGATACTGGTGTTGATGGAACAGAGTTACCTAAATCTGAAATTCCAGCAACTAATTTAACAGCAATTGAGTTAATTGCAGAAACATTATCTAAAAGTGCTGAAAAAGTTACAATGGTTGTCACGGGCCCAATGACGAATATGGCACTATTTTTAGCTGTCTATCCTGAATTAAAAAATAAAATTGAAAAAATTGTCTTTATGGGTGGCTCAACGGATGTTGGAAATGTTAAACCTGGTTCAGAATTTAATATTGCCGTGGACCCAGAGTCAGCAAAAATGGTTTTAAATGACTCTATTCCAATGGTTATGGCTGGATTAAACTTAACTCATCAAGCACAAATTTTAGATTCTGAAATTGAAGAAATTGGTAAGATTAATAATAAAGTAGCGCAATCAGCCTACGGGTTATTGAAATTTTATGGTATTTACTATGGTCAAGAAAAATGGGGATTCGACGGTATTCCATTACATGACCCTTGTACAATTGCTTGGATGTTACATCCTGAATTATTCACAAGTGAAAAGTACCATGTTGATGTTGAGGTGAATGGTGATCTTACTAAAGGTGAGACAATCGTTGATAAATTTGATTTATTGGGATTAGAAAAAAATACAGAAGTCTTACTATCAATTGACCGTGCAAAATTTGTCGAATTATTAATTTCAAAACTTAAAAAATTTGATAAATTAGTAGGATAGAGAATCTTACAGTTGGCTTGTATTTCTGGCCTAAATACGTTAAAGTTAAACAGGACGTGAAACATCGTTTTGTTTCACAAATAACGGAGGGCCAGTCATATGAATCCAGAAGAATTTCGTCAAGCATTAGCTGAAAAAGACATTAATTTAACAGACAGACAAATGGCACAATTTGAAACATACTATGAATTTTTAGTAATGACAAATGAAAACCTTAATCTGACTGCTATTACAGAAAAATCAGACGTTTATTTGAAACATTTTTATGATTCTTTAACGCCTGCTTTTTATTCAAAAGAAATACAAAGCGAGCCCTTATCTATTTGTGACGTCGGCGCAGGTGCCGGCTTCCCTTCAATTCCACTGAAGATTGCTTTTCCGCAATTAACGGTGACTATTGTTGATTCGTTGAATAAACGTATCAACTTTTTAAATGAATTGGCGGACAAATTAGATATTACAGGGGTTGCTTTTTTTCATAATCGTGCTGAAGAATTTGCAGGTAAAAAAAGTTTATATAGAGAACAATATGATATCGTGACAGCTCGTGCTGTTGCAAGATTGAGCGTACTATCTGAATTGTGCTTACCTTTAGTTAAATTAAATGGTCAATTTATCGCTCTCAAAGCTCAAAAAATGGACGAAGAATTAGTCGATGCCGAATATGCTATCAAGCTTTTAGGTGGTCAAGTTGTGGCTAATCATGAATTTACTTTACCAATTTCAGATGACGAACGTCATCTATTAGTCGTTGATAAAGTCAAATTAAGTCCTAAAAAATACCCTAGAAAAGCGGGTGTACCTGGACGTACCCCACTTGTAAATAAGATATAGTCAGGAGGTCGTCGGAAAATGGCATTTTCATTTTTAGGAAATCGTAAAAATCAACAAGAACAAGAAGATGAAACGAATCAAACGAAGGTTAGTGACATTTCTGTTACGACTATTGTACCCAATCGCTTCCAACCTCGTCGTGTCTTTGATGATCAAAAAATTGATGAATTAGCACAAACCCTTAAAGAACACGGGTTATTGCAGCCTATTATTTTGCGAGAGTATGAGACTGGAAAATATGAGATTATTGCTGGGGAACGTCGTTTTCGGGCAGCATCTTCATTAGGATGGAAAAAAATTCCGGCAATTGTTCAGAAAATGGACGACGACCAAGCGGCTTCGATGGCACTAATTGAAAATTTACAACGTGAGGAACTAACAGCAATTGAAGAAGCAGAGGCCTACAGTAAACTAATGAGTTTAAACCACTTATCACAGTCAAAATTAGCTGAAGATATGGGTAAAAGCCAAGCATTTGTTGCTAATAAATTGCGTTTATTAAAATTAGAACATGACGTACAAACGTCCATTATGGCGCAACAGATATCCGAACGTCACGGAAGAGCAATGGTTAGTTTATCAGCTAGCAATCAAAAAAAATTATTAAAACGTATTTTAAAAGAGAAATTAACAGTGAAAGAAACCGAAAAGTTAATTTCAGCTAATAAAATTAAACCAGAATCAAAAGTGTCTGAAAAGAAAAACACGAAAAAAGGTAATCCTGATAAAAGATTAGTGATTAATACCCTAAAACAAGCGGTTCAAGTTATAGAAAATAACGGTGTAACGATTAAATCAAAACAAGAAAAAACTGATTCAGGGTATCGCGTTATTATTGATGTGATTGAATCAAAAAAGGAGGGTTAATCAAACATGGGAATTGTTATTTCATTAGCAAACCAAAAAGGTGGCGTTGGTAAAACAACAACGAGTGTGAATTTAGGCGCTTGTTTAGCCGAGCTAGGCAAGCGTGTTTTATTAATAGATACGGATGCTCAAGGAAATTCAACAAGTGGTGTTGGTATTGAAAAATCAACAATAAAAAAAGATATTTATGATGTTTTAGTTAATGAATTTCCAATTAAGGAGACAATTCTAGCTACTAGTCATAAAGGATTAGATATCGTTCCGGCAACCATTCAATTGGCTGGTGCTGAGATTGAATTAACACCGCAAATGGCTCGTGAAACAAGATTATTGGATGCCGTTAAAACAATTGAAGATCAGTATGATTATATTTTAATAGATTGCCCGCCATCACTTGGATTGATTACAATTAATGCCTTTACAGCTAGTAAATCAATTTTAATTCCTGTTCAAAGTGAATACTATGCTTTGGAAGGTTTAAGCCAATTGCTTAACACAATTCGTTTAGTTCAAAAGCATTTTAATCCAGATTTAGCCATTGAAGGCGTTTTAATGACAATGTATGATGCACGTACAAATTTAGGCGCAGAAGTTGTGTCTGAGGTGCAAAAATATTTTGCAGAAAAAGTCTACAAGACAATTATTCCGCGAAATGTCCGCTTGTCTGAAGCACCTAGCCATGGGATGGCAATTATTGATTACGATCCTAAGTCGAAGGGTGCTCAAGTCTATATGGAATTGGCAAAGGAAGTGTTAAAAGCGCATGGTAAATAATAAAAAAGGTCTTGGAAAAGGGATTAACGCGTTATTTCAGGATGAACTTGATCAATATGATGATACAAAAGAATCTGTTGTTCGTTTAAACTTAGCTGAAATTCGCCCTAATCCTTACCAACCTCGTAAAACATTTGATGAAGATGCCCTAAAAGAATTAGCTGCGTCTATCAAAAAATCAGGTGTCTTCCAACCAATTATTGTAAGAGAATCAGTCATTAAGGGTTATGAAATCATTGCAGGAGAACGTCGTTTCCGTGCGTCTAAATTAGCAGGACTAACAGATGTCCCTGCAATTATTAGAACGATGACAGAAGAAGCAATGATGGAAGTTGCTATTTTGGAAAATTTACAACGTGAAGAATTGTCTCCTTTAGAAGAGGCAGA
Organism: Dellaglioa sp. CoH-57-MRSF-21; assembly: GCF_056781915.1. The sequence continues at coordinate 97,260 of NZ_JBXAXU010000001.1, forward strand.
AGCTTATAACATGTTGATGGAAAAATTAAACTTAACGCAGTCACAAGTTTCAGAGCGATTAGGCAAAAGTCGTCCTTATATTGCTAATTATTTGCGTTTATTAGGATTGCCCAACTCAGTTAAAGAATTACTCCAAGTTGATCAGTTATCGATGGGTCAAGCAAGAACATTGCTGTCACTTAAAGATAAACAAAAAATTGGGGCATTAGCTAAAAGAACAGTTAAAGAAAATCTAACTGTTCGTGAGTTGGAAAAAGTAATTGCCCAAATGAACGGCGAAATTAAAAAGAATACTAAAAAAGTGAACGAAGTTGAAAAATCAATTTATGTTCAACAAAGTGAGAACTTGTTAAAAGAAAAATTTGGAACACAAGTTTCTATCCAACAGAGCAAAAAAAATCATAAAGGTAAGATAGAAATTGACTACTTATCAACGGATGATTTGAACCGTATTTTGGACTTACTTGATATTTCACTAGACTAGGAGGTTAGTCAGTATGTATGACTTACATGATATTGTTGAAATGAAAAAACCACATCCTTGTGGGACTAACCGCTGGGAAATCGTGCGAATGGGAATGGATATTCGCATTAAGTGTTTAGGATGCGGGCACCTTATTCTATTACCTAGACGAGAATTTGAAAAAAAGATGAAAAAAATGTTAGAAAAAGCAACAACAGAAGATAATACAAAATAAATGAAAAGAGTGACGTCTAATTATGGCATTAACGGCAGGAATCGTAGGATTACCAAACGTAGGTAAATCAACTTTATTTAACGCAATTACAAAAGCAGGCGCGGAAATGGCTAATTACCCATTTGCGACAATCGATCCAAACGTTGGGATGGTTGAAGTTCCAGATAAACGATTAGCACGTATCGATGAAGTAGTCCCTGCTAAAAAAATTATTCATACAACTTTTGAATTTACGGATATTGCCGGTATTGTTAAAGGCGCAAGTAAAGGTGAAGGACTTGGTAATAAATTTTTAGAAAATATTCGTCAAGTTGATGCTATTGTGCACGTTGTTCGTGCATTTGACGATGATAATATCACACATGTTTCTGATAAAGTGGATCCAATGGACGATATTGAAACAATCAACTTAGAACTTGTTTTTGCAGATTTAGATAGTGTGACAAAACGTTATGCTAAAGTTGAAAAAGTGGCTAGAACAAAAGATAAAGATGCGTTGGCTGAATTCAGTATTTTACAAAAAATCAAACCAGTTCTTGAAGCTGGACATGCCGTTCGCTCAATTGAATTTGATGAAGAAGAAGAAAAATATGTTAAAGGTATGTTTTTATTAACGAACAAACCAGTTCTTTATGTCGCTAATATTGCTGAAGATGACATGGCTGACCCAGATGCTAATAAGTATGTAAAATTAATTGAAGCCTTTGCAAAAGAAGAAGGTTCAGAATGTTTAGCCGTTTCTGCTAAAACAGAAGAAGAAATTGCTGAACTAGATGATGAAGATAAACTTGATTTCCTTGAAGCTGCTGGTGTTGAAGAATCAGGACTTGATCGCTTAATCAGGGCATCTTATAAATTACTAGGTTTAGCAACTTTCTTTACTGCTGGTGGTGCCGAAACACGAGCATGGACCTTTAAACAAGGGATGAAAGCACCTCAAGTTGCCGGAATTATCCATTCAGATTTTGAACGTGGATTTATCCGTGCTGAAACAATGTCATTTGCTGATTTAGATAAAAATGGAAGCGTCGCAGCAGTTCGTGAAGCTGGTCGTTTACGTTCCGAAGGTAAAGAATATGTCGTACAAGATGGCGATATTATTGAGTTCAGATTTAACGTCTAAATAAAATAAGTCAGTAGGGGTTGTTAGTCATGTCAGAAGAAAACAAAGTCGAAGAAACATCAGTTGAAGAGAGAAATGCGACAGCTGCAGCAAAACAAAAAGAACATTTAGAAAAAGAAACGAAGTTACAGGATAAAGGACCCTTTGCGGGATTAACGAAGCGTAATGAAGATTATGTTTACCGTTTAAATAGTATTTTGAAAGATTCAAAAATTAATGATGAAAAACGAAATACGGTCATTGGTGAAATTGTTGCAGAACTTCGCACCGAACAGCATAAAGGTGTAACAGCAACTAAACTATATGGTCCTGTTAGTACAAAAGCAACTGATATCATTATGGGCCCACAGAAAAAAGCTGCAGAACCAACAAGTAGTTTTTGGTTAACAGCTTTAGATAATGGGTTGATGATGTTATTAATTTTTGCTGGTATGTACGGTGTTATGGGATTAATGAGTAAAACAAGTACGCAAGCAGAAGCTTCTGGTGCTGGTGGATTATTAACACTACTAATCACATCAATTTTGGGTGGTATTGGAGCAGCGCTCTTCTACAAAAAATATGGCCCAAACGTCAAAAAAGAAGACAAACCAGCTTTCTGGGTTACATTACTAGTATTTGTAGCCTTTCTTGCAGTATGGATTCTTGCCTACATGTTAGTGGCATTGATTCCAGGACCACTTAATGCATTGTTGCCAGCCCCTGTTTATCTTGTAATTGCATTAATCGCATTTGCAGTTAGAATTTACGTTAAACGTCGCTATAATATCAACCGAACAATGTTTTAAATTGATTGATATCTTGAAAAGAGTTCAGGTAAAATTTTTGAACTCTTTTTTGTTACAGTTAAAAACGATTATAGGTTAATAAGAATCGGACGATAACCTTGACCAATGTTGAGTTTATCTGGTATGTTAGTAAACAAAATAAAAGTAGAAAGCTGGTTTTAAAATGTCAAATTGGGAAACGAAGTTCGTTAAAAAAGGATTTACTTTTGATGACGTGTTGTTAATACCTGCAGAAAGTCATGTATTACCGAACGAGGTTGATATCAGTGTACAATTAGCTAAGAATATCAAATTAAATGTCCCAATTTTAAGTGCTAGCATGGATACTGTTACAGATTCTAAAATGGCGATTGCTATGGCTCGCCAAGGTGGCTTAGGTGTTATTCATAAAAATATGAGTATCGAACAACAAGCTGAAGAAGTCAGAAAAGTAAAACGTTCTGAAAGTGGCGTTATTATTGATCCTTTCTATTTAACACCGCAACATTCTGTTGCAGATGCTGAACAATTGATGAAACGTTACCGTATTAGTGGTGTTCCAATCGTTGAAACATTAGAAAATCGCTTATTGATTGGTATCATTACGAATCGTGATCTACGTTTTGTTTCTGATATGTCAGTCCTAATTGATAGTGTTATGACTAAAGAAGGATTAGTAACAGCTGCGGAAGGTACTTCGCTTAAAGAAGCTGAAAAAATACTCCAAAAAAATAAAATTGAAAAATTACCAATCATTGATAAAAATGGTCGTTTAACTGGTTTAATAACAATTAAAGATATCGAAAAAGTTGTTGAATTTCCTAACGCAGCTAAAGATGAACATGGCCGCTTACTTGCTGCTGCCGCTGTTGGTGTTACAAGTGATACATTTGAACGTGCTACAGCTTTACTAGATGCTGGTGTTGATGCTTTAGTTATCGATACTGCTCATGGTCATTCAGCCGGTGTTATCCGTAAAATTACTGAAATCAGAGCACAATTCCCAGAAGCAACTTTAATCGCAGGTAATGTCGCAACTGGCGAAGCAACTCGTGCCCTTTATGATGCTGGCGTTGATGTTGTTAAAGTTGGAATAGGACCTGGATCAATCTGTACAACACGGATTGTTGCTGGTGTTGGTGTTCCGCAATTAACAGCTATTTATGACGCTGCTGAAGTAGCTCGTGAATATGGTAAAACAATCATCGCTGATGGGGGTATTAAATACTCTGGTGATATCGTTAAAGCCCTTGCTGCCGGTGGTAACGCTGTGATGTTAGGTAGTATGTTAGCTGGAACTGATGAAGCTCCTGGTGAATTTGAAATTTATGAAGGTCGTCGTTTCAAAGTTTACCGAGGTATGGGAAGTTTAGCAGCTATGGAACAATCAAATGGTTCTTCTGATCGTTACTTCCAAAGTGGCGTAAATGAAGCTAATAAGTTAGTGCCAGAAGGTATTGAAGGTCGTGTATCATACAAGGGTAGTTTAGCTGATATTGTTTTCCAAATGGTTGGAGGCTTACATTCAGGTATGGGTTACGTTGGTGCTGGAACATTGAAGGCATTACAAGATGACGCACAATTTGTTCAAATTTCAGGTGCTGGTTTAATTGAATCACATCCACATGATGTTCAAATTACCAAAGAAGCACCTAATTACTCAGTTAAATAATAATTAAAAAGGCGTGATTTCTTTCAGATGAAAGAAGTTACGTCTTTTTTAATGGAGAGTTTTAAATTATAAATAAGACTCTAATGATTAATCATGATTTGATGCAAAATCATTGTATACAGTAAAAGGAATACGACATTAGTTAGAAATATTAATTTACTTAAAAATAAGTATCAATTGTGGAAGTATTTAAATTTATAGACTACACTACGAGTATAAATATTATAGGGGGTTACGAATATGTTAATTATTGATTACGTTCATGGGGAACAGCTACAAGCAACTTATAAAACGGCAGCAGCTTTTGTTGCGATGATGCAATTGGAAGTACCTGAGTTTGAAGATTATTATAAAATTACTAAAGTAACGGAATCTGGTAAAGAGATTGAGTTATCAGATAAAACAATGGGCGGTTTATTTAACTACTTATTAGAACGTGGATAATAAAAAATGGAAAGCTTTCGTTTTTTACGAAAGCTTTTTTTGTACTACTTAGATTAAGTAGATTTAACCAATTCTTTAAAGTTATCGTGTGTGATATTTGATACAATATACTATAAGTAAAGAAAAGTCAGGAGATATCCAATGAAAATTTTAGTTGTAGATGATGAAAAAGAAATCGTTGATTTAATCTCTATTTATTTAAAAAATGAAGGTTACGAAGCAATTACTGCTCAAAATGGACTTGAAGCGATTGAAAAATTAGAAGAAATGCCAGAAATCGGTGTAATGATTCTCGACGTTATGATGCCTAAAATGAACGGAATGGATGTCATTAAAGAGGTTCGTAAAACTTCAGAAATTCCAATATTAATGGTTTCTGCTAAAACAGAAGATATGGACAAAATTCGTGGACTGATTACAGGTGCTGATGATTATGTTGTTAAGCCATTTAACCCATTAGAAATTATGGCACGTGTTAAATCATTACTCCGTCGTAGCCAAAACTCGAATCCGGCACCTGATGTTGCACTTGAAATAGGACCGCTAATTATTAAAAAAGATTCTCATGAAGTTCAAACAGTTGAAGGTAGTGATATTCAATTAACTGCTTTAGAATTCGGTATTTTATATTTATTAGCCTCACATCCAAATCATGTGTACTCTGCGGATGATATTTTTGAACAAGTTTGGCAACAAGAATCAATTATTTCTGCCAAAACAGTAATGGTCCATGTGAGCCATTTACGTGATAAAATTGAAGCAGCAACAAACGGTGATGATATTATCAAAACCGTCTGGGGCGTTGGATACAAGATAGAAATGCATTAGTGAGGGGTTATTTTTGAAATTAACTGGTAGAGAAAAAAGTGAATTAATCGCGGAAGGATTCATCACGATTATTCTATTAATTTTACTGAATTTATCAATTTTTATTCTATTAAATCAGACGATTGCTTCAAACCCAGGACTTGAGAATGGTATTTTTCAAATTAAGACGGCATTAACTTTTGGGCCGAATGATTTCAATGTCTGGAGTTGGGGGAATGTTTTTGTTGCGTTCATGCTTATTGTGGACGTTGTCGTGCTCTATTGGCGACTAATTCGACGTTATCATCAAATGCAGTTACGTCATGTTATTTCAGAATTGCATTATATTGCGGACGGTCATTACGATCATCAAATTCCTTTTAAACTACAAGGTGATATGGCGCGGGTCGTTTCAAGTATTAATGCTTTGGTTCAAAGTACGATTGAATCAATGGAAGAAGAACGTCGAATTGAGAATTCAAAGGATGAGCTGATTACCAATGTTAGTCACGATATTCGAACACCATTGACATCAATTATCGGTTACTTAGGTTTAATAGAAGATAATCAATATAATTCGCAAGAAGATTTACTATCTTACACACATACAGCATTTGTGAAATCAAAGCAGATGAAGGTTTTAGTAGAAGATTTATTTGAATACACAAAAGTGCGACAGACGTCGACGCCAATTAATGCGATTAATTTTGATATGAATCAAATGTTAGAACAATTGGCAGCTAGTTTTGAACTTGAAGCTAAAAATAAAGAAATGACAATTAGTAGCAATACGAACCCTAACCCGTTAATGATGGAAGCTGATACTGAAAAATTAGGCCGTGTTTTTAATAATTTAATATCAAATGCCTTAAAATATGGGGCAGGCGGTAAACATATTTATTTAGAAGCAGAAAAAATTGGTCAGGAAGTTATCGTAAAAGTAACTAATGATGGCCCTAAAATACCTGAACAATCACTTAATCAATTATTTGATCGGTTTTACCGAGTGGAAGAATCTCGTTCACAAAAAACGGGCGGAACTGGATTAGGGCTTGCCATTGCTCAAAGTATTGTCACGCTCCACGGTGGGTACATATATGTTGTCTCAAATGAAGAGCTAACTAGTTTTGTTATTCATTTACCATTGGGTAAGAATATAAAATTAACTAGAAAGCAAGAAGAACAGTTGCAAGAATAGCTATTATTGGGTATTCTTAAATGAATAAGAGAAGTTAAGAGGGTAAAGAGAAAATGATATTTTTAAAACGTACAAAGAAATTCGTAATTGGGCTTATTTCAGGGGCAGCACTATTTACTGGGGTTTCAGCAATGGGACTTCAAGATGAGGTTAAATCTGTATCAGCTGCAACAACCAGTTCAAGCGCTATTAATTTAACAGCTAAAGCTGCTTTAGCAATTGATGCAGATACTGGACAAGTAATCTATGAAAAAAATGCTGATGCTGTTTTACCAATTGCATCAATGACAAAATTAATTTCGATTGATGTTATTTTAGATCAAATTAAAAGTGGTAAATTAACTTGGGATCAAAAAGTTAAGATTGATAACGATTCTTATAAAATTAGCCAGGATACATCATTATCAAACGTTCCGTTGAGTAAAACGAAATCATACACAGTTAAACAACTGTATGATGCTAGTTTAATTTACTCAGCAAATGGGGCTATTATGGCACTTGCTCATGAAGTATCGGGATCGCAAAAAGATTTCGTAACATTAATGCGTGCAAAGGTTAAGTCATGGGGAATTACAGATGCTAAGATTGATAACGTTTCTGGTTTAACTAATAGCGATATCAGTAAAGCTGATCGATACCCCGGTTCAGCCGCATCAGATGAAAATGAATTAACTGCCAAAGATATGGGAATTGTTGCTAAAAACTTACTTAAAAAGTACCCAGAAGTATTAAAAACAACAAGTATCAAACGTAAATATTTCGATAAAGGAACATCTGACCAAACACTAATGGAAAACTGGAACTGGATGTTACCTGGTTTAGCTAAGGCATATACAGAATTACCTGTTGATGGATTGAAGACAGGTACTTCTGACAAAGCTGGTGAATGTTTTACAGGAACTGTAAAAAAAGATGGTCATCGAATTATTACGGTCGTTTTAGGATCATCACACAAGAGTGAAACGGATGTAAGTCGTTTTACAGATACACAAAAAATAATGTCATATGTATTTGACATGTTCAACGTGGAAACAATCAAGGCTGGTACAATATTTAAAAACGCCGATAGTTTACCTGTATTTCATGGTAAAGAATTAACAACTAAAGTTATGCTTAAATCTAATCAAAAAGTTTGGTTGAAAAAAGGCGAAACAGTTAAGTCGATTATTTCAGCTAAAGTATCAGAAAATACTGATTTAGTTAAGAAAACAGGATTAGAAGCCCCAATTAAGGCTAATAGTGATATTGGAACGCTTAAATTAACTGGTAAAGATAATGCGTTATCTTATGTTGATGGCAAAAAATCACTTTCTGTTACAGGAACGAATAAAGATGCCATTGAAAAAGCTAACATTTTTGTTATTATGTGGCGTGCAATTACTAACTTCTTTGGAAATTTATTTTAAATCAATAAAATCATCTCTGATTTCTAGGGTGATTTTTTTGTCTATATGGGCAATTTAGTCGTGTAAGATTAAAAAAACATTAAAAAGAAAATAAAAATTTGTTGTTCGTGGACATTTGATGTATATTATAACGTATCGATAAAATTTTATAGTAGAAATAATTAATTTAGGGGGCACCAATTTTAATGAAAATGATTAAGAATGAATTTAAATTTGTTGGAAAGAATAGAATACTTCTAGTTTCAACAATTGTTATGATGCTTATTCCGATTCTGTATGCTGCTTTCTTCTTGAAATCAGTTTGGGATCCATATGGCAAAACAAGTGATTTACCAGTAGCAGTCGTTAATAACGATGAATCTGTTAAATATAATGGAACGACATTGGATGTTGGTGATCAACTTGTAAAAGAGTTGAAGAATAATGACCAATTGAAGTGGACATTCGTTTCTGCAAAACAAGCAAAACAAGGAATGAAAGACAACAAGTACTATACAACAATTACGTTGCCTAAAAACTTCTCTTCAAATGCTGCAACTTTAATGGATACAAATCCTAAAAAGATGAAAATCACGTACGATACTAATGCATCTCGTAACTACATTGGTGAAGTTATCAGTGAAACAGCAGCAAAACAATTAAATAGCCAAATTCGTGAATCAGTCACGAAAGCATATGCAACAGCTATTTTCGGCCAAGTTAAAACAATCGGTAAAGGCTTTAAGACAGCTGCAAGTGGTTCTAAAACATTGTCTGATGGTACAGTAACATTGAATGATGGCTTAAATAGCTACATTACTGGTGTAGGAACTGTTAATAATGGTGTTCAAACACTTTCAACTAGTGTTGTTCCATTAAAAAATGGTGTTCAAAAATTAGCAACAGGCGCTGGTTCTTTAAGTGCTGGATTATCAAAACTTAATAATAGTACAGGTACATTAGCTTCAGGTGTATCGAAACTAGATACTGGCTCAACAACATTAGCAAGTGGTGTAAAAGGTTATACTAATGGAGTTACTGAATTAAATAGTGGTTTGAGTCAATTAAGTTCAAATTCTCAAGCATTAAATGATGGAATAATTACCTTAAGAGGTGGTATTACAACAGTTCAAGCGGGTAACCAATCGTTAACTAAAAGCTTGAAGGAGTCTGCTGCAACTTTAGATACACAATTAAATAGTCCAGATTCACAAGCTGAAATGGCAAAATTAATGGCTGGATTTACAGCATTAGATTCAGGAATTTCTAAGTTGAATTCTGAATTAAATGGCACAAATGCGCCTAATATTGATGCTAAAAAATTAACAGCCGATTTAACTCAAATTGGAGCTAATACTAAACTTGTTGCCGCTAAAGCAACAGATGCTGGTTCACAATTGAGTGAATTAAATAATAGTCTTTATAGTACAACTAACGCATCCAGTGTTGCTGCACAACTTAAGGATGCGCAAAGTAATATGGGTGCTTTAGTTACCTTTGTAAAATCACCTGATTTTGCAGCTTTAGAGAAATCTAATCCAACGTTAGCAAAAAGTATTGCTGCTTCTGTTAATGGATTAGGAAGTAATCTTCAAACTGCTGGCACAAGTTTAGCAGCATCAGGTAATAATACAACAAAAATTAAAACAGATTTATCTGATATGACAACACCGTTGACTGATAACGGTGACAAATTAAAATCGATTCAAAAAGAATTAGCAGCTATTCAAGAATTACTACCTAAATTACAAGCATTAAAGGCGGGTGTTGCCGAGTTATCTGCTCAAGAACCACAAGTAACAGCAGGTGCTAAGAAAGCCATTGATAAACTAATGGCTGGATTAAATACTGTTAAAACTGGTTTAACGCAGACAGGTTCTGGCACAAAGGAAAGTCCTTATGGTGCTATCCAAGCAACAGACTTACTAAATGCTGGATTAGGTCAAATTATGGCTGGGTTAAATGGTACAGATAAAACTCCTGGCTTAATTCCAAGTGTACAAAAATACACTGCAGGTGTATTAAGTGCTAATAATGGTTCTAAAACATTAATTGGAAACAACAGTGCCTTAGTATCAGGCTCGAGTCAATTAAGTACTGGATTATCAACATTGAATGGATCAGTACCAACATTGACATCAGGAGTTAGTCAATTAGCTACTGGCTCAGGTACATTATCAAATGGTTTAGTAAGCTTGAATGAACAAGTACCAACACTTGTTGCTGGAGTTGATAAATTAGCTGCAGGGACTCAAAAATTAGATGATAACTCAGCTAAATTAGGTGATGGTTCTAAATCACTTAAAAAAGGGTCAAAAACATTAGCTACTGCTCTTAAAACAGGATCAGATACAGTTAATGGAATTAAAGCAACTAACAAGACAGCTAATATGTTTGCAGCACCTTCAGAATTGGAACATAAGAATTACAGTTATGTTCCTAACTATGGACATGCTTTAGCACCATATGTTCTTTCACTTGCATTATACGTTGGGGCAATCGTCTTTAACTTTGCATTCCCAATCCGTAAAATTTCAACTGAAGGTCAATCAGCAACAGCTTGGTTCTGGAGTAAAGTTGCTATTGGAACTGTCGTTGCCCTTGGTATGGCACTTGTTGAAGTTACAGGGATGCTTATGTTTGGATTACAAGCAGACCATATTGCTGAAACTTACTTAATTGCAACAGTATTCTCGTTAACATCGATGTATCTTGTTATGGCACTTGCTATGGCATTTGATAATCCTGGTCGATTCGTGGCCATGGTTCTCTTGATGTTACAATTAGGTGGCGCTGGTGGTACGTTCCCAATGGAAGTTACGAATAGCTTTTTTAATGCCATCCATCCATTCTTACCAATGACATACTCAACCTTAGGGTTCCGTGAGTCATTAACTTCTGGAATGGTTAGTGGACAAATTGGCATGAGCGTATTTGTTCTTGCAATCTTCGCTATCGTTTCATTAGTTCTATTATGGGTTGCTATGCAAATTCTTCAAAGAGTTGGACTTGCTGGTAAATCACAATTAGATGATAATCAAAAATTACAAGATTTAGAAAAATAGATTATTAAATAGAGTTACGCAAAATTAATTTTGCGGGCTCTATTTTTTTGATTGAATATATTTAGAATGGGTTAATTAAATTGAGGTTCTTAATCTTAGTCCTAATGGTCGTAATAATAACTAAAAAGCGGTATACTGTTACTATTAATATTTAAAACAATAGGAGGCCAAATTATGTTAAGTCATTTTGATGAAAAAAATGTTGAAGTTAACGAAAAAGGAATTCCATTTCCAGCTGATACACGTGTTAGTTTTGAAACAAATAACGAGTTCTTTACTGGTGTCGTTGAAAAACAACTAAAAAATTCGGCTATTATTAAATTCGATAAGGAATTTATTAAGAATGAAACAGCTGAAGAATTAAAACATAAAATTGTTGTTAGTTATGCAGGATTAGAATTAATTAAATAATCAGGATTAGAGATTAGCGTGCGTACTTAGCGCTAATCTCTTTTTTTAAATTAAACTAAAAGGGGGAAGTCAGAATGAATAGGTGGATCCAGAAATATCTAGATAAAGCTAGTTTGTTGGCCTCTCCCGTACAAATTGTTGTCTTTTACTATTTAGCATTGATTGTAGTAACAAGTATTTTATTATGCCTTCCGTTCTTCAAACAACCTGGTGCTAGTGTGCCATTTATTGATACAATATTCATGGCAGTCTCAACGGTTAGTGTTACAGGATTAACCACATTTCCGTTAGAGCAAGTCTATAACAATAACGGTATCATCTTACTAGAAATGCTTTTTCAAATAGGTGGTTTTGGTATAACAATGCTCTCAACGTTTATTATGGTAATTGCTGGTCGACGCATTGGGTTGCAACAACGCAGGCTAATTCAAACTGATATGAATCAACCGCATTTAAGTGGAAATGTTCGTTTAGTTTATTCAATTTTCGGCATTATGCTAGGGATTCAAGCTTTTTTTGGTGTGATATTTTCAATTTATTTATATGTACGTGATGGCTTTGAACATCTAGCTGCGTCAATTTTTGATGGCTTTTATATTGCAATATCTGCGTTAACAAATGCGGGATTTGACGTTACTGGGAAATCTATTATCCCTTATTCGAAAGATTACGTCTTTTTATTTTTAATTATGATTTTAATTTTTATAGGTGGTTTAGGATTTCCCGTTATTATTGAAATTTTAGCGTGGATCAAGGTTACGTGGTTCAAACCAGGACATAAAAAATTTAGATTTTCATTATTTACAAAATTAGCAGGTAGTTTTGCGATTGGATTTTTCTTTATTGGAACAATATTAATTTTCTTATCTGAACATAATGGTTATTTTGCACATAAGGATTTCGTTGAGAGAGTTATGACAGCTATGTTTTATAGTATTACAACGCGTAATGCCGGACTACAAATTAATCAAATTAGTGATTTTAATACGACAACCTTATTGATTTTTTCTATGTTAATGTTTATTGGTGCTAGTCCAAGTTCAGTTGGTGGTGGTGTTCGAACAACAACAATTGGGATTTTAGGATTATATTTGTTATCGTTTATTCGTGGACATAAGAATGTGAATATTTTTAATAGAAGGATTCATGAAAATGATATTCAAAAATCAGTAGTAGTTGTTAACCTATCGATATTTATGTGTTTAATCGCGGTCTTTATTTTAAGTATTACGGAGAATCATTCGTTGATTTCGCTGATTGTAGAAGTAACTTCTGCTTTTGGAACGACGGGATTATCAACGGGAATTACCAGTTCATTAAGCATTATCGGTAAAATGGTCATTATTATTTTGATGTTTGTTGGACGCGTAGGGATGTTATACATGTTAATATTCTTTGTTTCGAAAAAAGAACGGGATGAAAAGTATCGTTTTCCATCAGAACAGATCATTATTGGATAACTTTTTGATTAGAGTTACTAAATAATGAGTATTAAGAAACAGATGTATGCTATAATTTATATCGTTAAACCAACTTTATATTATTGGAGGACTATCGTGAAAGAAACAGAGAAACGCTGGCTCACAGTTCTTAAAATTGCGATGCCGCTTTGCCTGAGTTACGTCCCAATTGGACTCGCATGTGGTATTTTGTTGCATGCAGCAGGCTTCAATACGATATTAGCAGGATTAGTTTCCATACTTGTCTTTTCAGGTGGTGCACAGTTTTTAATTGCATCAATGTTGACGATTCAGTCGCCAATTCTTTCAATTGTTACTATGCTATTTTTCTTAGAATTACGGTATGCGTTATTAGGTGCTAGTTTGTCACAGTACATTCGAGGAACTAGTCGTAAGTTTTTATACATATTTGCGGCATCACTAAACGATGAAAATTACGCAGTAAACTATTTAAAATTTGCAACAGATAAAGAATGGAAACCAAAAGATGCCTTGATGGTTGAACATTATTCATTATTATTTTGGACGATGAGTAATATTGCAGGTAGTTTAATTGGTGCTGGGTTAAAAATTAATTTAAGCATTGTTGAATTTGCATTAACTTCATTATTTATTTACATGATAGTCATGCAACTTAAAAATTATCTCACAATTATTATTAGTATTCTTTCAGGTATTTTAGCAATTATTTTCATGTCATTGTTCCAAAGTACGATGGGATTAGTTGTAGCAACTTTACTAGCTTCCTTTGTTGGATTTATTATTGAACATGAAATTGTTAGAAAAGGTAAACGAAATAAATTATTAAATACGATTAAACCAAAAGCAAGTCGACATACAATAAGTAGAAAGTCTAAAGTTTCTGAGGAAAGTTAACTATGGAAATGACAACAATGGATCATTTTTTATTAATTATTTTATCTGCAATTGTTGCATATTTACCGCGATTTATTCCATTACGAATTTTTTCATCTCGAGAAATCCCAGAATGGTTTAATGAATGGATGAAGTATGTACCCGTTGCGTTATTTTCAGCATTAGTTTTTAAAGACCTTTTTATTGATTCAAGTTTTCAATTTGTGGGCGTAGATAACGTCACAAAATTAATAGCGGCTGTGGTTGTATTCGCAATCGCATATCGTACGAGATCAATGGGATTATCTGTTGTACTTGGACTTTGCGCTATTATGCTGTTGTCACTTATATTATAAATTAAGTAAATAAGAATTTAGTTTCTCTCAGGGACTAAATTCTTATTTTGAATAACGGTTGAAGGATGTTCCATGATATAATAACAGCGATATAAATATAGGGATAAGAGGTGTGGTTAAAATGAAAAAATGGGTATGGGGATTAGTTGCAGTTGTTATAGTAGGTATGTTTGGTGGCTACGGTTTAACGAAACATGCAGAAGCAAATAAAAATTATAATACAGCCATGAAGAACGGTAAAACTGCGATTCAAGATGCAGAATATACTGAGGCAGAAAATTATTTTGATGTCGCTTTAAAAAAGAAATCAAATGATGCGACTGCACAAGCTTACAAGACACAGGTGACACATTACAAGGCAGTAATTAACAAAACTGAAGATCGTCAGTATAGTAAAGCAAAGGATGCAATTAGCATCGTGCTAGCGGATCATGATGGATCAGCAGTCATTAAAAAACGAGCAACAAATTTGAAAAAAGAATTAACAACGGTTCTTGAAAAACGTGCGCTATTCATAAAAACATATAATGAAGCAATGAATTTAAATACAGAATATAGCTACACAGCATCAAACGATAAATTAACTGAAATCTTAAAAGATAGTAGTATTGATAAAAATTATTACTCAGATTTAAAGAAAAAAGCAACAGACTTACAACAAAAAAATGATAAGAATTTGGCAACGATTGGCTACCCAACAAGTAGTTCTTCAAGCAGTTCTTCAAGTAGTTCGAAAAGTTCAACACCATCATCTAAAAGTAGTGGTTATGGGTCGGAGTATAGTATACCAGAAATAAAAAACAATTCGTCAGCTACGTTGACGTCAGAAGAACAAGCCGCTGCATCATCGTATTCAGGTTCGAATGAATATACAACAAGTTCATCTAACATAGTAGATGGTAACGGTAAAGCAATTACAGCATCACGTATTAAGGCAGCACGAGACTCAATTAAATTTGCTGGTGTTAACCCTAACTCATTTAGTGATTCAGATGTTGTAAAAATTATTAAACAGGCTGTTAAAGAAACAACAAGTGTTAAAGCTATTGCAGCGCGAGATTACAAATAAATTAGTATTTTAAGAGTGTGATTCTAAATTTTAGGATTATGCTTTTTTCTTAACCTCCACTGAAAACGTTTACTTTTAATTTGGTGCAAAGTTATTATATAGTAGAAATAAGGGGGAATATGACATGTACTTAGCTGTTAAAGAGATTAAATATAATAAACTTCGGTATGGTCTGATTATTTTCACCATCTTTTTAGTTTCATATCTCATTTTTTTTTAACGGGATTGGCTTTTGGGCTTGCGAACAATAATCGGTCTTCAATTGATAATTGGGATGCGGATAACATTGTTATCAGTCAGTATGCGAATAATAATTTGGCATCTTCCGAGATACAAAAAGACTCACTTCCTAAGATTTCAGGGTCAAAATCAGACTACGCTTATTTAGGTCAAATGATGGGCGTTGCTAGTCGGAAAAACGAACCAAAAGCTAATATTAGTGTTTTTGGAGTTCAATTTAATCAATTTTTGAAGCCTAAATTAGTTCAAGGCAGAATGCCGCAGAAAGTTAACGAAGTAGTTGTTGATAATGGATTAGATGCCACTAAATTAGGCCAAAAAATAAAAATTAATAATGCGAAACAAGAATATAAAGTAGTGGGGATAACGACGGGTAATAAATACACAACAGCACCAGTTGTCTATTTACAATTAGCTGACTATCAAACGTTACGTTATGGCCCGGACAATCCGACTGAAAAAATTAATGCAGTTGTTTTAAAAAATTCAGCTAAAATTAAAAAAGATCAACAATTAGCGACATTAACAATGGACAAGGTGATTAACAACATACCGGGATATGGTCCAGAAGTGAAGACCTTTACGTTAATGATTGGCGCCTTATTTGTCATTATTGCGTTTATCGTAGGTATCTTTATGTATATTTTAACCATTGAAAAAACAGCCGTTTATGGCGTGTTACGTGCACAAGGAGTTTCTAGTGGGACTTTGGTTAAAAGCTTAATTTGGGAGTCGTCATTACTAGGTTTACTAGGAATTGGATTGGGTATTATTGCAGATGTGGCAACAGCGCTATCGTTACCAGCTGCCGTCCCATTTTTAAATAATGTCTTCTTAGTCGTAGGATTTTCGGTTATCTTATTATTGATGATCATTCTAGGATCACTATTCTCCATTTTTAAAATATTACGTGTTGATCCACTTGATGCAATTGGAGGTGTCTAAATGAGTTTAATGCAATTATCTGATGTTTCTAAAACATTTGGAAAAGGTGATAATAAAAAGTTGGCTCTTGATAATATTGATTTAGTTGTTGAGAAAGGGACGTTTATTGGCTT
This sequence comes from Dellaglioa sp. CoH-57-MRSF-21, assembly GCF_056781915.1. Next base: position 113,868 of record NZ_JBXAXU010000001.1, read on the forward strand.
GACAGGTCCATCAGGATCTGGAAAAACAACGTTGCTGACCATTATGGGTGGATTACAAGGATTAACCGATGGAACAATTTATTTTAAAGATCAAGAGATCGGACAATTAAGCGAAAAAGAGCGAACTAGGTTACGATTTAATGAATTTGGGTTTATTTTACAAGGGTCTAATTTAGTCCCATTTTTAACCGTTTTAGAACAATTTGAATTAGTCAATAAAATGAAAACTAAAAAAGAAAGTCGTAATCCCGAAATGATGTTACGTGACTTAGGTGTATGGGACCAAAGAAATCAATATCCTGCTAGTCTTTCAGGTGGTCAAAGACAACGCGTTGCAATCGCTAGAGCATTATTTGGGCAACCGGAGCTCATCTTTGCTGATGAGCCAACGGCAAGCTTAGATAGCAAAAGAGCGAAGCAAGTTGCAGCCCAGCTAGCCGATATTACTAAAAAGACGGGACAAACGATTATTATGGTTTCACATGATGAAGATGTCTTGGCATATACAGACCAAACATTTTTTATGCGAGATGGACAGCTCACAAAAGAATGATTTTTAATGATAACGAAAAGAGAACCGCAATTGCGGTTCTCTTTTCGTTTAAAGTTTTACTATTTTAGTGGAGTCCATTTCCAGTTATTAACTTCTGGAAGATCATCACCATTTTCACGGATGTATGATTCATGTTTAGCAACCATAGCTTCCATTTCTTTAACAAATTTATCGCCTGCAGCGCCTAAGTTGCCAGCTTGTAAGACAGCATCTTTAGCAAGGTTGTAACGATCCATTTGGTTCAAGACACGCATATCGAATGGTGTAGTGATATCACCATTTTCACGGTAACCATGGATTGAAACATTGTGGTTATGACGATCATAGAAGATGTCACGAACCATAGCTTCGAAACCATGGAATGCGAATACGACTGGTTTATCAGTTGTAAAGTAACCGTCAAATTCTTCATCAGAGAAACCACGAGGGTCAATCTTAGGATGACGTAATTTTAAGATATCTACAATATTGATGAAACGAATCTTCAATTCTGGGAATGCTGAGTTTAAAAGACTAACAGCAGCTAAAGCTTCTAAGTTAGGTTCTGAACCAGCAGCAGCAATAACAAGATCAGCATCATCGCCCTTAGCAGTACTTGCCCAATCGATAACTTTCAAACCATTGTCAACAAGTTCTTGAGCTTCATCAGCTGAGTAGAATTGAGGACGTGGTTGTTTACTTGAAACGATTAAGTTAATAAGTTCTTCACTTTGAAGAGTCTTATTCATAACAGCTAATAAACTGTTAGAATCAGCAGGTGTATATTCACGGATAAATTCAGGTTTCTTATCAGCTAAATGACCAAGCATACCTGGATCTTGATGAGTATAACCATTGTGATCTTGTTGGAATACAGTTGATGTTGCAATAACATTCAATGATGGGTATTGTTTACGCCATGTTTGTTCTTTGGCTTTACGTAACCACTTGAAATGTTGTGTCAACATTGAATCAACGACACGTAAGAATGATTCATAACTAGCGAAGAAACCATGACGTCCAGTTAAGACATAACCTTCCATCCAACCTTCAGCTTGATGTTCTGATAATTGTGAATCAAGAACACGGCCTACAGGACTTTGCCATTCGTCGTTACCTTCTTTGATTGGTTCTAACCATTGACGGTTAGTAGCTTCAAAGATAGCATTCAAACGGTTTGATTTTGTTTCATCTGGTCCGAAGATACGGAAGTTTTTAGGGTTTTCTTCAATAATATCACGAGCGAAGTCACCGAAAATAATCATATCTTGTGCTGTAACAGCACCTGGAGTTGATGTATCAACAGCATTTTTCTTCCAATCAGGCATAACTAATTTTTGAGGATTAATACCACCGTTAGTAATAGGGTTCATTGCCATACGTTGGTTGCCTTTAGGTGCCATTTCTTTTAGTTCAGGAATTAATTGACCGTCTTTTGTAAATAATTCTTCTGGACGGTATGATTTCATCCATTTAACAAGAGCATCAACATGTTCCATGTGACGTTGGTCTACAGGAATTGGAACTTGATGAGCACGGAATGAGCCTTCGATTGGTTCGTTGTTCCAGACTTCTGGACCAGTCCAGCCTTTTGGTGTACGAACAATCATAACAGGCCATTTAGGCATTGTTGCTTCTTCAGCTGGGTGTTTGCGAGCTTCAGTTTGGATTGCTTTAATTTTTTCGATAGCAAGATCCATTTTTTTAGCCATTTCAGGATGGATGATCTCAGGATCAGTTCCTTCAACGAAAATTGGATCCCAACCCATACCTTCAAAGTATTTTGTTAAATCTGCATCAGATTTACGTGATAAAATTGTAGGATTTGAGATTTTGAAACCATTCATATCAAGGATTGGTAATACAGCACCATCATTAACTGGGTTAATGAAGACATTTGAGAACCAACTTGCTGCTAATGGTCCAGTTTCTGATTCACCATCACCAATTACTGTAGCAGCAATTACGTCAGGGTTATCAAGAATAGCACCAGCGGCATGAGATAATGAATAACCTAATTCGCCACCTTCATGGATTGATCCTGGTGTTTCAGGAGCAGCATGAGAAGCGACACCACCTGGGAATGAAAATTGTTTGAACAATTTTTGCATACCAGTTAAGTCTTCAGTGATTGTTGGGTAGATTTCTGTATAACTACCATCAAGGTAAGCATTAGAAACCATAACTTGGCCACCATGACCAGGTCCTTCAATATAGAACATGTTTAAGTTATATTTATTAATTGCACGGTTTAAATGAGCGTAAATAAAGTTTTGGCCTGAGATTGTTCCCCAATGACCAATAGGGTTAACTTTGATGTCTTCAGGTACGACTTCAGTTTGTAATAATGGATTTTGTTTTAAATAAAGTTGTCCAACTGAAAGGTAGTTTGCTGCACGCCACCAAGCATCAACTTTATCTAAATATGATTTAGATGAAAAATCAGTTTCTGTCATAGTTACACACTCCTATATGTTTTATTTGCTAAAGTTATAGCGCTTTCTATATGTTCATAATAACAAACATTAAATAAAAGTCAATCATTTAATTCATTGGAACGTACCAATTATTTTAAAAAGTAAATAAAAAGCCGTTAAATAGCCTATTTAACGGCCATGAAAGTATTAAATTTAGAAAATTTATAATGAAATCTCATACTTGAATATTCAAATGGGGTACCATTATCTAAGAAGAAAATACCATCCATTATACTAACTGGTTCAGTTGGTTTTAAATTTAAAAGTTTTTGATCATTTTCGTCTGATGGTTCAGCGTAGATTGAAAGCGACGATTTAGTAACTGATTGATTCTGAATATCCTCCAAATAATTAAAAATTGATCCTTTAACAATTGTTTGAGATAAATTAGGAACAATCTTAATTGGAATATAGCCTGTTTCAATCATAAAAGGCGTTTTTTCAAATAAACGTAAGCGAACAATCTTGTAGACAAAATCATCTGTGTCTAAGAAAAGATTGCGTTGTAAATCTTCTGAGGGCGCAATAACTTCAAAACTTAGTACTTTAACTTTAGGGCTTTTACCATTCATTTCAAATCCGTCTGTAACACCTAAGTTAGAGCCTTCATAATTAAAAACGGTTTTATTTTTTAAATATAAGGGATTAATGAAGGTGCCGGAACCGCGTTTTTTAAAAATAATACCGTCGTTAGCCATTTGGCTAAGAGCTCGTTTTACTGAACTACGACTAATTTTATAAGTTTCACTCAAACTACGTTCATCAGGGAGTTTCATGTCGGGAAATTCATCTGCAGCGATTCTTTTTTTAAGTTTACTAATCAGTTGTTTGTAAATTAATTCAGCCATACAAGAGTACTCCTTTCGTAGAGTCAATCTTCATAGTTAACCATAAGTTTTAATAGACGACAAGTCGTCAACTTTCCGGAGAGATAATTATTTTAGAACAAAAAGGTAAGAATTACAGACATTTTAGTAAATATTTTGTACAATGAAGACTATAGTTAAAGGAGTGTGTCTATTGGAAATTTGGCAAAGTTTTATTGAAAATATTAAGTTACGTAGATTTGTTGTACTTTGTGTAATTATGGGTGTTATTTTTCTTGCGAAAGATGTCATTAGCATTGTTCTATTAACTTTTATATTTACATATTTAGTAGTCCGATTGATAAATGTTATTCAAAGACATTCATCAATTAATAGTCGAATAATTGTTATAGGAGTATATCTGGCAATTATCGCGCTGCTTTATTTGGCAGTTACTAAGTATTTTCCTATTTTAGTTTCGCAAACAGTTTCAATGGCACATTATGTGATTAATTTTTATCGTCATCCAGGTAAAGATACAAATCTTGTGATGGAATGGGTACTTAAATCTATTGGTAAATCTCAAATTGTGCCACAATTAAAAAGTAGTTTTACGCTTGTATTTCAATATATAACGAGCATTGGTTTTATGGCAGCAACATTTTTATTATCGCTTATTTTAAGCTTCTTTTATACGATTGAAAAAGATCAGATGACACATTTCTCAAAAAACTTTTTATCAAGTGATTTTGGTTGGTTTTTCCAGGATATTTACTTCTTTGGTGAAAAATTTGTTAAATCATTTGGTGTCGTTATTGAAGCACAATTCTTTATCGCAACTGTTAATACAGTTATTACTGTGATTGGGTTGTACTTCATGCATATGCCACAGCTCTTGCCTTTAGGAATATTAATTTTCTTATTAAGTTTAATTCCAGTCGCAGGGGTATTAATTTCATGTATTCCATTAAGTTTAGTTGGTTATTCGGTTGGTGGCGTACGTGATGTGGTTTACATCTTAATTATGTTAATGGTCGTTCATTTATTAGAATCATATGTATTAAATCCTAAATTTATGTCAAGTCGGACAGAACTACCTATATTCTTTACATTTGTAATCTTGTTAGTCAGTGAAGAATTATTTGGAACGTGGGGCTTGATTGTCGGAATTCCCATTTTCACATTCTTCTTGGATATCTTGGGTGTGAAGTCAATTCCTGGATCTAAAGGACGGATTGGTAAAATTAAAGGAATAAGGAAGGATAGTCAAACTGATGGTAAAGAAAAATAAATTTTTAGCTGATTTTAGAGTGAATAGAAAAAATACAAATTCAGTTAAATGGGATAGTTTAAAAGAGCAATATGGCGATGATAAATTATTGCCACTGTGGGTTGCAGATATGGATTTTAAAGCACCTAAAGCCGTAACTGATGCTTTAATAGCACGGGTACAACATGGTGTTTTTGGTTATTCAACAATTCCTGATTCATATTATGATGCCTTTTTTGATTGGCAACAATCTCGCTATGGGATTGAACTGCATAAGGAATGGATGAGATTTGGAACAGGGGTTGTAAATTCATTATATCAATTAGTCGATTTAATGACGGAACCAGGTGATAGCGTCTTAGTTCAAACACCAGTATATTACCCTTTTTATAGTGCAATTGAAGATAATAACAGACGTATCGTACGAACACCTTTGAAACATGAAAATAATCAATATGAAATGGATTTTGAAGCAATTGAACGAGATATGAAAGCTAATCACGTTAAATTACTTATTCATTGTTCACCGCATAATCCAGTTGGTCGCGTCTGGACTGAAGCTGAACTGACACAACTCTTTGAAATTTGTCGTGAAAATAAAGTGATGGTAATTTCGGATGAAATTCATCAAGATTTAATTGTGGGAAAAAAACCATTTGTATCAGCTTTATCAATAGACGAAGGTCGTTATCGAGATAATATGGTTGTCGTTAATGCTCCCTCAAAAACATTTAATTTAGCTGCTTTACAAAACTCGCATATCATTATTCCAAACGCGCAATTACGAGCTAAGTACGATAAAATGGTACAGCGTTTGAACAAACCTGAGGGTAGTTTAATGGGATGTGTTGCTGGAGAGGCGGCTTATCGTTCAGGAGCAGTTTGGTTAGATGAAATTCTGAGTATCGTAAGGACCAATTATTTAGAAGTCAGCCACCAATTAGTCAATAAATTTCCAGAAATTAAAATTAGTGAACTAGAAGGCACATACTTGATGTGGATTGACCTTTCAGCATATGTAAATCCCAGTCGGATGAAAGAATTTATTCAGAATGAGTGTGGCTTAGCTATTGATTATGGACAATGGTTTAGTGAAGAAACGCCAGGCTTTATTCGAATGAATTTGGCAACTGATTTAGGAACGGTTCAAACAGCTGTTGATCAGTTGTTAAAGGGACTCAAAAGTGCAAAGCTAAATCGCTTAAATTAGACTATTAATTTATTTCATTTCAGTGTAAAATAAACCAGTAAACTAAAAATAGAAAAAGAGGATTTTATCTTATGGCAAAATTAGTATTTATTCGTCACGGACAAAGTGAATGGAACTTATCTAACCTTTTCACAGGTTGGGTAGATGTTAACTTGAGCGAACAAGGCGTTGCTGAAGCACAAGCAGCTGGTAAAAAGATTAAAGAAGCTGGAATCGAATTTGATCAAGCTTATACATCTGTTTTAACACGTGCTATTAAAACATTACATTACGCACTTGAAGGTTCAGACCAATTATGGGTTCCTGAAATCAAATCATGGCGCTTAAATGAACGTCATTATGGTGCATTACAAGGCCAAAACAAAGCCGAAGCAGCAGAACAATTCGGTGAAGATCAAGTTCTTGTATGGCGTCGTTCATACGATACATTACCTCCACTTTTAAGCGCAACTGATGAAGGTTCAGCAGCTAACGATCGTCGTTATGCTGATTTAGATCCTAAAGCTATCCCAGGTGGCGAAAACTTAAAAGTTACTTTGGAACGTGTTATTCCTTTCTGGGAAGACGAAATCGCTCCTAAATTACTTGAAGGCAAAAATGTAATCGTTGCTGCACATGGTAACTCATTACGTGCCCTTACAAAATACATTGAAAACATCTCTGATGCAGACATCATGGGCGTTGAAATGGCAACTGGCGAACCAGTTGTTTACGATCTTGATGACAAATTAAACATCGTAAGCAAAATTAAACTTTAATATTAATAAAAAACCTGATGACAATTTTATGTCATCAGGTTTTTTTGTATTAGTCAATAATTGGCGAAAAAGTCGGTAGTTTTAGCAGTTAAAACCAGAAAGCGCTTGCCAAAGCAAATAATATGTATTATATTGATGTAATCGAATACACATTCTATTTGATAAATATATCAAAGAAATGAAGGAGAAACGTTATGGCAAAAGTTATTACTGTTTTGGGCTCAACTAATATTGATAAGGTTGTTTCTGTACCCCGTTTCGCAACTAGCGGCGAAACTTTACACACACCAAATCATCAAGTTGAAGCAATGGGTGGAAAAGGATTGAACCAAGGTGTTGCCGCTGCACGTTCTGGTGCAAAGACTAACATGATTACAAAAGTTGGTAAAGAATTTGATACCTCAAAGAATATGAATGTTGAAAACTTAAGCACTGAACATGTGATTGTTTCAGATACTGAAGAAACTGGACAAGCTTATATTACTGTTTCAGCCGAAACAGGCGATAATATTATCCATATTTATGGTGGCGCTAATGCTGATATGACACCAGCTGATGTACGCGCACATGAAGCTGCCATTGCTGAATCAGATTTTTTGATTGCGCAATTAGAAATTCCAACAGAATCAGTTATTGAAGGTTTCAAGATTGCACGCGAACATGGTGTTAAAACAATTTTGAACCCAGCTCCAATGCCTGAAAATGGTGGACTACCAGCTGAATTATTAGAATTAACTGATATTATTACACCAAATGAACATGAAACATTCTTATTGACTGGGATAGAAGTGACTGATGAACATTCAATGATACACAATGCTGCGTACTATTTTGAACGTGGAATTAATACCGTAATCATTACAATTGGCTCAGAAGGTTCTTTCTACATGCGTGATAATGGTGAAGAAGGAGTCGTTCCAGCATTTAAGGTTAAGGCTGTTGATACAACTGCTGCCGGCGATACTTTTATTGGTGCTACAGCAACACGTTTACATGCTAATTTAGATAATTTAGCTGAAGCTATGCGTTATGGATCAGCTGCTTCATCTGTAACGGTGTCACATGCTGGTGCACAACCAAGTATTCCAACTGAATCTGCTGTATTAGCTGTTTTGGATGCTAATAAATAAATTTAAATTGTTGAATGGGAGATAAATTATGCGTAAAACTAATCTTTTGAATACAAAATTATCAAATGCTATTTCTGAAATTGGACATACACAATGGTTAACAATTGGTGACTCAGGCCTACCAATTAAGGATGATGGACGTAAAATTGATCTTTCAATCGTACGTGGATTACCATTATTTATTGATGTTTTAGCTGCAACACTTTCTGAAATGAAAATTCAAAAAGCTTTTTTAGCTGAAGAAATTAAAACGGTTAATCCTGAACAATATGCTGCTATCAAGGCTTTATTAGATGATGATGTTGAAGTTGTTTTCATTTCACATGATGAATTGAAATCGATGAGTCGTGATGATAATAATATTGCTACAGTACGAACAGGTGAAATCACACCATTTTCAAATATCGTTTTGGAATCAAATGTTGATTTTGAAGGCGAAGCAATTAAATAGTTATTAATATAAGGATAGGATGATATAAAAATGAATATGTTAGGATTATTTTTCTCACTTTTAGCAATTATTGGTTGGAGTGCATATCCAACTTTAGTATCATATTTTGGCGGTAAACCAGTTCAAGGTATTTTTGGAGCAACATGGGGAACTTTGATTGTTGCAATCGTCCTTTCATTAGTCATGGGAATGCCCATGTTACAAGGTTCTAATTTTTGGTTAGCATTTTTCTCAGGGGCAGCTTGGGCCTTTGGAAATGTTTTAACTATTATGGCTTTTGGGATGAAAGATCAGGATGGAAATGCTTTAGGTTCTGCTAAAGCAATGCCAATCTCAACAGCTTTCCAAATTACAGCAAATGTAGTTTGGGGTGTTGTAATGCTTGGTAACTGGGGTCCAGTTTCATCAAAATTATATGGATTCATCGCTGTATTTGTTATCTTGGTTGGAGCTTATATGACAACTTATCAAGAAAAGAAATCAGCTGGAAATAAAGAACTACTTACAAAGGCAGTTGGTGTCTTATTGATTGCCCAAGTTGGTTATTCATTATATGGTATCCTTCCACAATATACTAAAAATACTGATGGTATGCATATGTTTTTAGCACAAGCTATCGGGATGGCAGCATTTGGATTAATTCTTGGAATTTATGAATTAACGAAAAATAAAAATAACATTTTTACACAAAGTGTTACGTACAAACAAATTTTTTCTGGTTTCTTCTTTGCAATGGCAGCATTGGGTTATTTAGTTTCAGCTCAACCTGCAATGCTTGGATTGGCAACTGGATTCGTCCTTTCACAAGTTTCAATTGTTGGAGCAACGATTTCAGGAATTGTCGTTATGCGCACTAAAAAAACGGGTAAAGAATGGTTAGTTATTATTATTGGTCTTATACTAATTGTAATTGCGGCTTCTGTAACAGTTTTCTTAAAAAACTAGATAAAATTAATTTTAAAACCTTGATAACAATACTATGTTATCAAGGCTTTTTGTTATTATTTGATTTAAAATGTCATAAAATGATAAAAAAATAAACATTAACTAGAACTCACTATGATATTTAAAACCTACTTTCCGATTCAAGTTATAAAAGTCAAAATAATTGTAATTATCAGTTTAGGTGCTAGGATTGGACTTATAAATAAGATAATAGGAGGAATCATCATGGGGGATTTAACAACAAATGAAGGTCAAACATGGGCGAATAATCAAAATTCACAAACAGCTGGGGCTCGTGGACCGGTTTTAGTTCAAGATTACCAATTACTAGAAAAATTGGCACATTTTAATCGAGAACGTATTCCAGAAAGAGTGGTCCATGCAAAAGGGGCAGGGGCTAAAGGCTATTTTGAATTAACTAGAGATATGAGTGATTATACTATGGCAGGTCTTTTCAATGGTTTGGGCAAGAAAACGCCAGTCATAACCCGTTTTTCACAAGTAGCTGGTGAGGCAGGTTATCCGGATACTTATCGAGATGTACGAGGATTTGCAGTAAGATTTTATACAGATGAAGGTAACTACGATATTGTGGGTAATAATACGCCCGTTTTCTTTATTAATGATGCTTTGAAATTCCCAGATTTTATACATTCCCAAAAGCGTGACCCAAAAACGCATGCTAGAAGTCAGGATATGCAGTGGGATTTCTGGTCGTTATCACCTGAAACAGTTCACCAAGTAACAATGCTTATGAGTGATCGTGGGATCCCTGCTAGTTACCGAATGATGCACGGTTATGGAAGTCATACTTTTAAATGGGTAAACAAGCAAGGTGAACAATTTTGGGTTAAATATCATTTCAAAACAAACCAAGGTGTTCATAATTTAAGTAATGAGGTTGCTGAAGAATTAAGAGGAAAAGATTCTGATTACTTACAAAATGATTTGTATAATGCGATTGAGGATCAAGATTACCCCAGTTGGACAGTAGCCGTACAAATTGTGCCTTACAAAGCAGGATTAGCCTATCCGCAAGATATCTTTGATGTTACGAAAGTTATTTCGCAAAAGGACTATCCATTAATTGAAATTGGCCAAATGGTTTTAGATGAAAATCCAAAAAATAATTTTGAAGATATTGAAGAATTAGCATTTTCACCAGCTAACTTCGTTCCAGGAATTGAAGCCTCACCAGATAAATTACTCCAAGGACGCTTATTTGGTTATAAAGATGCTGCAAGATATAGATTAGGTGCTAACTATGAACAATTGGCAACTAACCGTCCTAAAAATGAGGTTCATAATTATGAACGAGATGGTTTAATGGCGCAAAATCAGAACGGTGATGTTAACTATGAGCCCAACAGTTTAGGTGGACCTGAAGAAAATCGCCATGCAGAAGTTCATGGTGATACATTGGATGGAAAAGTAGGCAACTATTCAGTAAATGAGGATTATTATACTGCTGCCGGTAAATTATATCGATTGTTACCTACTGATGAAAAAGCACGTTTAATTGAAAATATTAAATTAAATCTGGGACAAGTTAAAGATATTGAGATAAAGATTCGTGAAACTAAACAGTTTTATCAAGCTGATAAGGAATACGGAACACGTGTCGCAGAAGCATTAGGGTTAGAACTAAGCTTAATTAAATAATTCTTTCGGTGTATTAAAATGTTTAACAAAAAAAAGGAATAAATCACTGTAATCAAACAGCGATTTATTCCTTTTTTTTGTGTTGTTTACATGCCGTGTTCTAAAAGATACTTGTAAGAAATATCTGATAAATCGGGTGAGATACGGACACGATGCAAGGTGAATAGTCCTTGGCTTTCATTAGCGAGTCCTGGTAATGTCGTTAGACCAAGTTTGTAGCCTGCATCTTTAGCAAGTTTAGCGGTCTGGTTATTGAAGCGACCAACTGGATAACAAATAATTGATGTCTCTTGATGAAATTTATTGTTTAGCCATTTTTTCGAATTCTTAAATTCAAAAGTTTGTTGTGCATCGGTCATCTGATTAAGTTCCTCATGATGGACAGTATGACTTTGAATACTTACTAAACCTGATTTTCGCATCTCGTTCATTTGTGGCATAGTTAGTTTGTTTATGTGGCCAAAGTGGCTTGTAATATAGTTGATGGTTGCTTTTTGATGATATTTTTTGAGAGCAGGATAAGCTTTTTCATAGTTATCCTTGTAACCATCATCAAAAGTAATCCAAACAATTTTATTAGCAGGTTTTTTATGTGTTTTAAAAACTTCGATAGCTTCAGCAGGTGATAACGTGTAGTAACCATTTTTTTTAAGCCACTGCATTTGATGGGCAAATTGTGCTTCAGGAATACGAAGTGAATTTCCAACAGAAATACTATGATACATTAAAATTGGAAATTCGGTCTGGCCCTTAAATGATTTCCAATGCGAACTGTCTATTTTAGTATTTGAAATGAGCTTATTTTTCTTAATAGTTTTCTTGGGTAAAGATGAACTTACCTTTTTAGAGCTATTTTTTTGGTGATTAGTATTGGAAACGGAGTGAGAATTTTGAATGAAAAAGAATAATGAACCAATAGAGACGATTAGGACTAAGAATAATAAGATAAACCAACCTTTTTTATGTTTTAACATGATGAACTCCTTTTATGAGAAACGATACTATCTAATTTACCACGCTAAGGTAGTAAGATTCAATTTTTACGCGGATAAAGTCAATAAATGTAAAAAAAGGTAAGGCTATGATAGTATAAAGTACATATTAAATATTTAATTGGGGGAAAATATGCGTAGAACATTTCATTTTTTAAATCAAAGTTATAAGGAATTTTTTCAACACTGGAAATTGTATTTTATTTTAGTAGTTGTTACTAATTATATTTTATCTGCAGTGGTACAACCAATCTTAACTTGGGTGGTAAGCCAGATACTTAGTAGTAACCAAGTCGAATATTTAACCTATACTAACATTATTTCGGTTATTGAGGATAAACCTATATTATTAATTGAGTTTATCCTTGTTATATTAGTTATATTAAGTATTGTTTATATTCAAATGTCTTTCATGATCAGGGGTATTCAAGCTATTCGTTATGATTTAAAAATTGAATTTAAGTCATTATTAAAACAATCAATTCATGACGTTTTAGAGTTACGTCCTTTAACAGCGTTGCTCGTTATTTTTTACTTCGTTTTAATTTTACCATTTGGACAAGTCTTATTTACATCTACTTTATTAAATAAGGTGACTATTCCAGATTTTATTCTTCAAGATATGTGGACAAGTCCAGCTATCTGGGGCCCAATACTTTTAGTCTATGGTGTAGCATTTTTCTTCTCTATCCGATTAATTAGTTTTATTCCAACTATGTTGTTTAGTTCAGAAAAAAGAATCGGTCATTTAATTAAACAAAGTTGGGAAGCTGGACGTGGCAAATTTTGGATAACCGTCACAAAAGGATTAGTAATTACGGCTTCTATAGCTTTTATATCAGGAATTGTTCAAATTAGTTTGTTCCTAATTCAGAACTATGTAGATAATCATTTTCAAAATCAAGCATTTATGATTGTGATGTTTAATCTGTTTATTTTGGAAATTTTAGGACAAATCGTATTAGCTTTAAGTGTGACTATGTTGTTAGGTATTGCGCTAGATGTTTTTGAAGAACAACAACCGCATTTGAAACCCGTTCAAGAAACATTCTATAAAGAGAAACGCTTTATTAAATTACAGAAAGTTAGTGTCGTTGTTCTCCTGATACTAGTTGCAGGGACAGCTTCTATTTATAATTATGTTTACTTAAAGGGGATGCTAAATGACTATCCAGTTCTTATTTCTCACCGTGGAGTTGATGATGGAAATGGTGTACAAAATACCATTCCTGCCTTAGAAAAAACAGCTAAAGAGAAACCTGATTACATCGAAATGGATATTCAAGAAACAAAAGACCATAAATTTGTTGTTATGCATGATCCAAATTTGGAAAATTTAGCGAATGTTAATCGGACAGTACATGATTTAACATTATCCGAGTTAACAGCATTAACTGTTCGTGAAAATGGTTATTCAGCTAAAATTCCAAGTTTCGATGAATATTTAAAGGCAGCAGAGAAGAATCATCAAAAATTATTAGTTGAAATCAAAGTATCTCCGCAAGATAGTCCCAATATGACTAAAAACTTTGTTAAAAAATATCAAAAAAGACTATTAGCTGATAAGGATCGAATTCATTCTTTAAGTTATGATGTTGTTTCACAAGTAAAAAAACAAGCACCAAAGCTTTATATCAGTTTTATTATTCCATATAATATATCATTTCCAGAAACACCAGCAAATGCGTACACTATGGAAGCTACAACTCTAGATGACTCATTTGTGAGCAAGGCACATGATAAGAACCAGGATGTCTATGCTTGGACTGTAAATGATGAAACGATTATGCAAAAGATGTTATTTATGAACGTTGATGGTATTATTACGGATGACTTTGGTACACTTAAACAAGTTGTTCAAGCTAATAATGATCATCCAAGTTATGCAAGTAAATTATCAATATTCTCAAATAGATTAACGGGAATTAGCATAACAATCGATAATTAAATTAGTTAGGTTAGGAAACATAAATTAGAAAAGATTACTATAGATTAGTAGTCTTTTTTAATTTTGTCTAGATGTTAACGTTTACACTATTTAGGTGGCATGCTATGCTTAAGTTGCTACTAAACTGAAATCAGAGGAGTGTCTAGTAAGTATGATTAAAATTATCGCATCAGATATGGACGGCACGTTATTAAATAATGAAAATAGTATTTCGAAGGGTAACGCAGCGGCTATTAAGAAGGCTCAAGAAATGGGAGTGACTTTTGTTGTTGCCACTGGACGAAGTTATGATGAGGTAAAACCCTTAATTGACGCAGCAGGTATTAGTGCACCGATGATTAATTATAATGGGGGCGCTACGGTAACTGAGGAAGGCAAACAAATTAATAGTTTTCCAATATCAAAAAAAGAGGCACAAAAACTCATTAAATTTTTGAAGAATGAACATGCCTTTTTCAAAGTTATGACGTCAAAAGGTGTTTATTCAGATGATCCTCTTAAATATGATGAAGCGGTTATCAAATTAAACTTAAATCCTATTCATTATATAGACGATTACAGTGAAATTATTGATGATTCTGAAATAGATTTGTTTAAATTTCTTATTCGAAAAACGGATGAATCAGATGACTTATCTGTTTTAAAAAATAAAATTGAAGAAAATGAAACACTCATTGTGACTTCTTCAGGGGATAATAATCTTGAAGTTAATCATGTTAATGCACAAAAAGGGATTGCGTTGAAAAAATTTGCTGATAGTATGGGTATTCCTATGTCAGAAGTGATGGCAATTGGCGATAATTTGAATGATATATCGATGTTAAAAGCTGCAGGTATCAGTTATGCAATGGAGAATGGTCATCAAATTAATAAAGATATTTCTAATCATCATGCAAAAAAGAATGATGAAGATGGTGTTGGATTAGCTATTTTAGAACAATTAGCTCAAAAATAAGACAAAAGGACTAAATCCCATTTACGGGATTTAGTCCTTTTGTCTTAATATTTAATCAGCAATTAAATCACCAGCAGTTGGGCCAGCATCTAATTTGTAAATACGTTCAACATCAATGATGACAGCATAGTACATTTTTGGTAAATGGCGTTCTTCACCAAATTTAACAGCATCGTCAAAAATTTTACCGGAATCAATTAAATGTGCTGTGCCTTCAAACCGGAAGCCTTTTAGATTAGGACGATCTATAACAGCAACAGCTGCACGGCCATTATTTTGAAGATTGTGTAATGCATGTTTAGCTGTTTCTTCATTATAAATCAAATGCGTATCATCAAAAACACGCATTGATCCTTTAGGACCAACTTGTGGGAACCCATTTTCATCTACGGTTGAAAGAAAATTAAGTTGTTCAGGAATCATTTTTTTCATATCTTCTGTTAATTTTGCCATTATAAAATCTCCTTTTTATTTACTTATTATAAGTAAAACTTATCATGATTAAGGTATATTGGCAAAATATTAGCTTTACAAAAAACTTGCAAATAGGGCTAAAAAAACTATACTTATATGAGTCTAATAGTGATTTCTAAAAGGACTTCGAAGAAAGACGCTAAAGTGATATGTATAGATTATTAATTTTAACAGTACTAATGAGTCGTAATATGTCAGGATATAAGTTACGATTGGTATTGGAAAAATGGTCGTCCATGATTCTAAATGGAATGAAACTTATTGCTTTAAAATATGTGGTATGAATTATATTGGTGTAGTGGAGCAAATTAAAGATATACAAAAGGAGAATAAAAAATGAAAAAAGCAACAAATCGTTGGGTAGCATTGTTCGCTATGAGTTTAGGTGTTTTTATGGGCCTTTTAGATGTTACTGTTGTAAATGTTGCTTTACCAAGTATGGCAGTTGATTTTAAAACAACATTTAGTGATTTACAATGGATATTAAATGCATATACGTTAATGTATGCAGTCAGTTTATTAATTGTTTCAAAATTAGGTGATATGTTTGGACGAAAAAAAGTCTTCATCGCTAGTACAATTTTGTTTACGATTGCATCTGTTGTAAATGGGCTTGCACCAAACTTATTAGTTCTTGATTTTGGTCGAGCAGTTCAAGCAATTGGTGGTTCAGGAATGATGAGTTTATCAATGGCGTTAGTTGCGTCTAACTTTGAAGGCCGAGAACGTGGGACAGCACTTGGTATTTTAGGATCAGTTATTGGATTCTCAACAGCAATCGGACCTTTAGTTGGTGGATTTTTAGTTGAGAACTTTGGTTGGCCTTCAATTTTCTTTGTTAATCTACCGGTCGGTATCATTGCGATTTATTTGGTTATTAGAAATGTTAAAGAAACACCTGCATATGGCGCTGGGGAATCGATTGATTTTATAGGAATGATTCTTTCAGCAGTTGGATTATTTGCTGGTATTTATGGCTTAATTCAAAAAGAACAACATATGCATTGGGCTTGGACTGATATGCATGTTATGGGATGGTTAATTGCATCAATTTTAATCTTAACTGCCTTTGTTTTTGTAGAGTTAAAAGTTAAATCGCCAATGATGAATTTAACATTATTAACAAATCGTCATTTTGTTGGTGTTGTAATTCTTGCATTTGCACTTGGTGCTGGTATCTTTGCGTTAGCCGCTTATCAAACAAGTTTAATGCAAAATTATATGGGATATTCAGCCTTTTCCACGGGATTACATCAACTACCTATGAGTTTATGGTCGCTTGTCTTAGGTCCTTTTACAGGAGTTCTAGGATACAAGTTTGGTAAAAAGTGGATGATTTCACTTGGATTTATCGTTGCCTCACTTGGTTTATTTACGTTTAGCCAGGTAACAACAACGGACTTTACCTACATGCAATTACTTCCGCTTCTTGTATTAACTGGATTGGGTAACGCTATTATTAATCCGATGATTAATACTGCTGCTATGGATAATATTAATCCAAAAGAAATTGGCATGGCATCTGGTTTATTGAATGTTTTTCGTCAAATTGGAATAACAGTAGGCGTTGTAATTCTTGGTTTAGCACAAACTAAAGCATATGAATCAAGTTTGAGCACTGGTTTTAGTGATAGTCATATTCCTAGTGTAGCTGCAACGGGTATTCAGCAAGCCTTAGTAAATGCAGGAGCATTTTCTGGACATATGGTTGCGTGGAGTCAAAAAATAATAGCGACTCCTTATGCTGATAAAGTTCAAAAGATTGTTTTAACAGCTTTTGATAAAGGCATGATTCAAGTTGTTTTAACATCATTGGTCATTATGATTATTGGAATTCTAGCAGCAGTCTTTTTATTAAGAGAAACAAAAAGTGTCGATCAAAAATTAGATAAATAAAAAAACTTTTTTTATGTCATTAGGTTTATAAGAAGTGAAAGCTGTCATTTAAAATTTTGAGTGGCTCTTTAATGATACCGATATATTTCTGAAGCGTAAGACTCCTAATAGTATCGCTGTTTATAACAAGGCGTATGATAAAATAATATTAATTTAAAAATAAATCATCCAATAAAAGGGAGATTAGTAATGACGAAAATAATTCCTAAGGTTTTAACAATTGCTGGTAGCGACGCAAGTGGTGGCGCTGGTATGGAAGCAGATTTGAAAACATTTGAAGAGTTTGGAACTTATGGTATGGTTGCGCTAACTTCAATTGTTACCATGAATCCAGATGCTGGATGGGCACATAACGTAACTGTTATGGATGCTGAATTAGTAAAAGCACAGTTGAAAACGACAGGTGCCGGCGGAGATATTGCTGCAATGAAAACAGGGATGCTTGGTAGTGTTGCAATTACAGAAGTAGCTCGTGAAAGCATTTTAGAAAAAGAGATTAAGAATGTTGTGATTGATCCTGTTATGGTTTGTAAAGGTGAAGATGAAGTATTAAATCCAGAAGCAGCTGATGCTATCCGTGATTTATTGATCCCAATTGCGACAGTCACAACGCCTAATTTGTTTGAAGCTGGTGTTTTATCTGGAATGGGAACTTTGAAATCACTTGACGACATGAAACAAGCAGCTATTAAGATTCATGAGTTAGGTGCAAAAAATGTCGTTGTTAAAGGCGGTAAAGCTCTTAAGGGTGAAAAGGCGCTTGATTTATTTTATGATGGAACTCAATTTGAGGTTTTAGAAACTGAAAAGATAACGCCTGCTTATAATCATGGAGCAGGATGTACATTTGCAGCGGCCATAACTGCGGGCCTTGCAAACGGATTGTCAGTTAAAGAAGCTGTCTATAAAGCAAAAGATTTTGTAACTGCTGGAATTAAATCAGGTTTTGCATTTAATGAATACGTAGGCCCTTTATATCACGCTGCTTACCGTTTAAATAAATAGGTACTAGAGACTCACTTTTATTTTGTATAAAAATGAGTCTTTTTTTGTTGACTTAGAGTGCACTTTAAAGAGTAATGTAAACATACTAATTAAATTGGAGGATAATGATATGTCAGTAGAAAATAAAGTTGTTGTTATTACAGGAGCATCAAGTGGTATTGGTGAAGCAACGGCCAGAATGTTAGCTGAAGGTGGGGCTAAAGTCGTTTTAGGTGCTCGTCGTGAAGCTAAGTTAGCAAAGATTGTTGAAGAAATTAAAAAGAATGGTGGTCAGGCAACATATGCCGTTACTGATGTCACTAAGGCAAGTGACGTTAAGAATTTAGTTACTTTAGCACAAGAAACTTTTGGTGGGATAGATGTTATATTCAATAATGCTGGAATCATGCCTAACTCGCCCTTATCGGCTTTAAAAACGGATGAATGGGATGATATGATTGATATCAATATCAAAGGTGTATTGAACGGAATTGCTGCAGTGTTGCCTATATTTATTGAACAAAAACATGGACATGTTATTACAACATCATCTGTTGCAGGCATTAAATCATTCCCAGATGCAGGTGTTTATGGCGCAACAAAATTTGCTGTCCGTAATTTAATGGAAGTTCTAAGGACAGAAAGTGCTATGGAAAAAACAAATATAAGAACATCAACCTTATATCCAGCAGCAATTAACACAGAATTATTAAATACTATTACGGATGAACAAACCCTTTCAGGGATGTCGTCATTTTATGAACAAGTTGGAATTGATCCGGTCGCAATTGCACGCGTGGTTAAGTTTGCCATTGATCAACCAGAAGAAGTTAATGTTAATGAATTTACGATTTATCCAACTGCTCAAGCTTAAATTTAAATAATAAAAAAATCTCGAGAATTTATTTTCTCGAGATTTTTTCATTTAGATGATAATACCTTCACAATGATCGACTTCGTGTTGAATGATTTGTGCCATCCAACCTGAAAACTTTTGGGTTTGTGGTTGAAATGATTTGTCTAAATAATCAACTGTAATGGAATCATATCGTTGTGCTGGACGTTCGCCAGTCAACGAAAGGCAACCTTCATTGACGTTGTAACGTCCAGATTTTTTTGTAATCTTAGGATTAATAAAGGGAACATTTAGATTACCAAATTGGCAAACGATAATTCGTTTATTCACACCAATCATATTGGCAGCCATTCCAACACAAACCTCTTTATTTGCTTCTAATGTATCTAATAAATCGGTTACGATTGAGCCATCATTTTTAGTTGCAATCTCAGCTTTTTGTGCGAGAAATATTTCATCGTGCATAATTGATTTTATCATTTTTCTCCTTTGATTTAAGTAGCATAATTAATAAAGAAATGTTGATGGATATCTAGTTAATGATTTTATCATGATTTAGAATATAATGTTATCCTCAAGTAGAAAATTATTATTTTAGGATTAATTAACGTCAATTTAATAGGTAAAAGATATTAAAAAAGTGAGTCATACTCTATTCTCAATATAGGGTATGATTCACTTTTTTAATTATTATTTATGTGACTCTTCTGTAAAAATAGCTTTAACAATATCATTAGCTGTGCGTAAACTAACATCATTTACAAAAGGTCTTGGACTTGCAGCTGTTAGCCAATGAACACCATCAGTCGGAACACCCCAGAAGTATAAACCAGGTTGCGGTGTCTTATGCTCATCTAGTAATAAATTGCTGACAGGGTCAACGTTGACTGCGCCATCTATAACAGAATCACCTTTAGTTGGATTTAAAATTAAAGGATTGGCGATTTTTGTATCGAGTAACTGTTTTATTAAAGGACTTGTTGCTGTTGTCGCATGAACAGCAGGAACGCGTGCTTCAATTAGAGTTGTTGCTAAGTAGCGTTGATCTGGTTGGTTTGCACTATATGTTTCAAATTGATGATCTTTAGTATCGACGACCATTCCAGGTTCTAATAGTGTAACAACATCAGCTTCAACGAGTGCCCGTAATTGTTCAACTCTAATGGTAGGAGGCCCGATTGTTAAAAAGTTATTTAATGAATTAAACCAGCCTAAGAAGTTAGTTAAATAGTCATCATCTGTTAAGAGACGGTTATCAATTAATTGTCTAACCGGAAGACGTAAGTCACGTAAAACCTCAAGAGCACTGGTCAATGGTCCGGTCTTAGTACCTAATTTTGCATCTACTGCATCTTTTTGTAAATGGTCTAACATAACGGCTTTGAAATCTTCATTAGGTTTTTTAGTCATTGGATTTCCTAGATGATCCCAATTAAAGCGATCTTCTTCAAGAATAATTGATCGCTCAACGGTTACTTTAGGATCTTTTAAGAAAGCTAATTGGAATTTTGTTAAATCGATTTTTGGATAATTCTGTGCGACAAGTAATGAATAATATTGATATTCAACGTCATGACTTAATAAGGTCCAAAATTCATTGAAAGAAACGGTACCATTTTCCATGAAAACTGCCATTTTAGCCGCCGTTAAAAAATGAGCTTGAGTTTCTTCGCCGGGTGATTTTTGATTATCCCCTTTGGCATGATAAGGCCATCCACGACGCGAACCTGCCACAATGTGAGGTTCGTTACCGTTTGCTTGATATTGTAGTTGCCCGTTCTCTAATCGCTTAAATAGACCACCACGGCCTACAGTCAAACGGGTCACTAAATCAAAGAAGCTAAGACCTAAGCCACGTAAAATAACAGTATCTTCGTGCGTGATATGATCTAGTTTTGTTTCATTTGGAAAGCCTGGTAAAACATAAGTTAACTTGTTTTCTGTAGCGAATGTATCAAATCTTTTTTGTCCGACAGATAATTCATTTTCAAGATTACCTAAAGACATTACGACATAGTCAACGATGCTAACTGAAGGTAAGGCGGTTGTGATTTCAAATTGATCAGCTTTTTTTGAAATTTGTGTAACCGTACTTTTATTCAAATTAATTGTGATATTGTTAGAGGCACGTTTAAGTAATTCAGCGTAGTACCATTGGATATAAACACCAAAAAGTGCTCTTGTTGCATAATCGTTTGGATGTAAATCTTTAATTTCAGTTAAAAAATCCGCTGAATAATTATTTATTTCGATAAAATCATGAGCATCAGATTGAGCCCATTCGAAAATGTTTGGTCCTGGGATAACTGGACCAATAGATTGGACGCTTGTTCCATAGAATAAACTAATTTGTTGAGCTGCGGTATTCATGATTAATTCGTGTGGTTGAGTTGGTGACCATACGCGCCCACCAACACCATATGGATCATATAAATCAATAGTAAGTGGTGAATTTGAAGGATCTGCTTGTTGCCAAGCAATGAGTCGTTCAAGTGTAATCAGACCTCGTGGTCCGGCACCAATAATGGCTAAATGCATAAAAGTAATCTCCCTTGTCTTATAAAAACTAATTTCATTATAAACTTTAAAACAGAAAAAATCGCTTGATAACGTCTTTAATAGTAAAAATTAATCGTATATTCTTGTTAACTTCTGATAATTTAGTATACTTAATTTGAAAGAATATTTTAAGTACAATCTGAAAGAAGGATTTGATGAAAAAACCAATGTCACTATTGGATAGGGTACTGTTCGCTGGATTAATATTTGCCGGCGGGGGATTTGATGCGTATACCTATATCGTACATGATGGTGTTTTCGCTGGTATGCAAACCGGAAATTTAATTATATTAGGTATTGATATGGGCCAAATGAAATGGGGGGCCATATTCGATCATCTGATTCCAATTTTTGCTTTTATGATTGGTATTATTATAACTAGAAATCTGCAACATCGATTTAAAGAAGAAGATTCAATTAATAAACGACAACGATTTGTTATCGGTATTGAGACGATCCTTTTAATTATTGTTGCATTTATTCCAAGAAATTGGCCAGCACAGTTATCTACAGGAATCATTTCAATGGTTGCAGCAGCTCAACTTCAAGAATTTAGACAAATCAACGGAGGACCTTTTACGTCATTTATGATGACGGGTAATTTGAGGACAATGGCTGAAAGTTTTTATGACGGAATTGTTAAAGGTAATATAATCGCAATGGCTAAAGGTTGGCGGATGTTGGGTGTCGTCTTAGCATTTCTTTTTGGCGCAATTTCTATGGGTGCTATGGTACCGATAATGGGAACTAAAACGATATTATTAGCTGCATTTTTCTTGTTATGTTCATTGATTGGGCTACAATTAAATCCAGAAAAAAGATTATAAAATAAAGGGGTTAAGACAATGACAGAAATTAAAAAGAATCCAAAAGTTGATTTACACTTAGAAAAAGCAACACAATGGAAAGAAGAAATGACACAGTTAAGAGAACTTGCACTCGAAACGGGACTGACTGAAGAATTTAAATGGGGCAAACCTTGTTATACACTAAATGGTAAAAATATTGTCTTAATTCAAGGATTTAAAGAGTATATGGCATTACTTTTCTTAAAAGGAACTCTGATTGATGATGGTAAGGGTATTTTAGTTCCAACGGGCGAACATACTGAGGTTGGTCGCCAAATTAGATTTCATAGCTTAAAAGATGTTACTGATTTAAAAGTAGAGATAAGTGATTACATTCAACAAGCAATTAATGCAGAAAAGGCTGGGTTAAAGGTTCCTAAGGGTAAACCAACTGAATTAGTGTTGCCAGTGGAATTCCAGAAAAAAATGAATGAAATGCCAGAATTGGAAGAATTTTTTGAAACGTTAACGCTTGGACGTCAAAAAACGTATGCACGTTATTTTGCAGATGCTAAAAAAACAGAAACGCGTGAGGCTAGAATTATTAAATATATTCCGAAAATTCTTGATGGTAAAGGACTTAACGATTAGACAGCAAAACAGCGACCAGATTTTATCTGATCGCTGTTTTTTTAATTATATTAATCTAATTTCTTTTTTAATTCTGTAACGATTTCAGCATGTTTAGCTTCAGTCAATTTAATTTTTGACATAAAGATAAGAGCAGCAACAATTATTAAGGCCATTGGAACGAAGAACATGTACATTCTGAATTGTAGTAAACCACTGTTTGTAATATCGCTTGGTTTAGCACTACCTGTCATACCAGCTTGGATTGCGGCAAAACCAACAACACCATTAGCGAAGGCACCAGCTAATTTATCCAACAAAGGACGAACTGCTAAAGTAACAGATTCATTACGTGTTCCACTCTTTAATTGACCGTATTCAACACTATCCGTAATTGTCATCAATGCTGCTAAGAAAACAAGTGGATATGGGAAGAAGAATAAGCCAACAGCAATTAAGACAACAACAAGGTTAGTACCAGCAAATAGGAAGAGAATGTAACCCAATAGCATGACAGCGATTCCGCCAAGGTAGATAGCACGACGATGAACCAATGCAACTAAAGTTGGGAACAATGAAACTGAAATAATTCCTAAGACTGCTGTTAGAACACCAACAGTAGTAAATGCAGCTGCACTACCTAAAACATAATTGAAGTAGTAAATCAAAAGTGAATTTGTAATAACATAACTAAAAGCGAAAAGGAAATATGATAATGATAACCACATTAACTGATCATTTTTACCGATAACTTTGAAAACATCACGGAAACGAACTTTTTCAGTATTTTCACGAATTGCATTTTTTTCAATCTTAGTTCCTAAAATAGTTGCTAAAGCACCTAAGAATGAAACCAAACCGATAACAATAGCAAAACCTAACCAACCTGCTTTTGTTTGTGTATTACCAGTTGTACCTGAGAACATTTTTGAAAAGAAGACAACGATTGGGACGATAACGATAATAACACCTTGAGCACCTAATGTTGAACCAAAACGAGCAATTGTTCCAAATTTAGTCCGTTTTTCTGATTCGACACTTAGAGCTGGTAACATTGACCAGAATGAAATATCTTTAAATGAATAGAAACTATCTAGAATGATATAAACAATGGCAAAAAGAATTAAGTAAAGATAAGGATTGCTTGTAGCTAAACCACCAAAATCAGTGAAAATAAGGATTAATCCAATTGAACTGACAATTGAACCGATTAGTAACCATGGTTTAAAGTTCCCCCAACGAGTACGAGTATTATCAATAACGCCACCAATTAAAGGATCAAAAAAGATCTCAACAATTCGAATAACAACCATCATAGTTGTGACGTAACCAATCATTTTAGCGTTGAAACCAGCATCCTTTGTAACGAATAATTGACTTGTAATAAAAATCATAAAATAAGTGCTAAGTGTTGCATAAAAGGCATCATGTCCAAATGCACCAAAGGCATATGAAGCATATTGTTTAAAATCTTTAGAATTTTTCATTAGTTTAATTCCTTTCGAGTGTAGTTAAAATTAGTTATATCTGTGTTCGATAATCTTATCTAAAATTGCTTGACGTTGTTTTTCTTTAGCAGAACCTAATTGGTTTTCTTCTAAAGAATTAAAATCATTAACTAACAAAACTGATTCAAGGTATAACGTCAATTGACGTTTAATATATATCTTGTTATCTTCATTTGTTTGCTTAGGATTTCCGGCAATAATTGCAGCTGCAAATCGTTCGGCATCAATCGTTAATTTATTTGTATCCATTCTAATGACCTCTTCCTATATAATAGATTTTTGGTAAAAGAAATTGTTATTCATAATAGCAAAACATAAAAATAATAAACGTGAAAACGCATTCTTTTAGTTAACAACTACATTTTACTAAACTTTTACTAAAATGTAAACGTTTTATTTTAGATGTATATTATTTAGACTAAAGTAACTTTTTAGTACCCTTACGTATTTATTGTAGAAAGAATTTATATGAGTTTAGAATCTAATAAATAAAAGTTATGCTTAATTGATATAATTAGAAAGCAAGTCATATCGGTCACGATAATTTTATACAGCGAAGTAGTGTGTCGCTAATAATCTATAACTTTAAAGTGAAATATGATTACTTTAGAAGGGGGGAATTAAAAAACATGATTAATGGTAGGTACCAATGTTGAAAATACAAATGATTTAATAATAGTTAATATAAAAATAACTATTGACAAAGAGTTTTAAAAATAATATATTATGTATGTGGTAGTAACCACTTGGGGGAAAAGTAATGTTAAACGGTAATTATGAGCGTCCACTCTATGATCAATTAGTAGATACGCTAAAAGAAGAAATTGAAAAGAATCTAAAGGTGAATGATAAATTACCGTCTGAACGTGATTTATCTATTGCTTACGATATGAGTCGTACGACTGTCCGAACAGCACTAAATGAGTTAGAACTAATGGGTTATGTATATCGCCAACATGGTAAAGGAACATTTGTGTCGAATATCGCTAAAATTAAGACTGATTTAGGGGGAACGTTTAGTTTTACAGAACAAATGGTTTCCCTTGATAAAGAACCGAGTAGTAAAATAATTAGCTTTGATGTTATTAGTGCTAATGAGTTTATTGCTCAAGGTTTAAAAGTTGAAGTTGGTACCAAGGTAATTAAATTAAAACGATTAAGACTTGCATCAGATGAACCAATGATGTTAGAGAGAACTTACTTACCGTATGCTAAATTTCCCTCTTTAACTGTGGAGACATTAAATAAGCAAGCGATGTATGTCATTTTTTTAGATGATTATAACCAGATTGTAAAAACGGCTGATGAATCTTTAACAGCAGGTGTTATGGCAGGCAATGATGCAACTTTATTAAATTTTTATGAAGGTGCACCTGTTCTTAAATTAGAGCGAACGACGTATAACACAAAAAATGAAGTAATTGAATTTACGTTGAGTATTGCGAGGGGTGATAAATTTACTTATCATATTCGACACAATAAATAAGGGAGGATAATTATATGATTGGTATGGTAGTAGCTGGACATGGGAACTTTGCAACTGGAATGGGATCAAATATTGAACTTATTGCCGGACAACAAGAAAATTTTATTCTTTGTGATTTTATACAAGGAATGACCGCGGAAGATTTAAGCGGCGACTATATGAAAGCGCTTAACAAATTAAACGGCTTAGATGGAATAGTTTTCTTTACTGATATTCCTGGAGGAACACCATTTAATGAAGCAGTTAAAATAAAATTACTGCATAATAATGTAAGCGTTTTAACAGGATCGAATATACCGATGTTATTAGATATGTTATTTAACCGGGATTTGAACATGAGCGCGTTTATGGAGAAAGCACTGGATGCTGGTAAAAAAGGTATTATGCAATTTGAAACAAAAAAAAGAGTAGAAATAGATGATAATGGCATCTAAAGGAGAGCTTAATATGTTTGAGAAGAATGAAAAAGAGTTGGAAATAATGGGCGCAAATATTACAACAGGTGAAATTAAACAACAACCTGAACTTTGGACTGAGGCATTTAATAATTTTAGTGAAAAGTCAGACGAAATAAAGACATTTTTAAAATCAGTTAAATCTACCTCGAACGGGTTGATTCGGGTCATTTTTACAGGAGCAGGAACATCCGCTTATGTTGGTGATACTGTAACACCATACTTAAGTAACCACGGGGATCGTGCAAATTATCAGTTTGAAAGTATTCCAACAACCGATATCGTATCTGCACCATATGATTATTTAGTACCAGATGCTACGACTATTTTAGTTTCGTTTGCTAGGAGTGGTAATAGTCCTGAAAGTGTTGCCGCTGTTGAAATTTCAAGAAAAATAATTAAAAATTTATATCAAATTACAATTACTTGTGCTCCGGAAGGGAAACTTGCTGTTGGTACAAAAGATGACGAACGTAATTTGTTATTGATGATGCCTGCGCTGTCTAATGATAAGGGATTTGCAATGACTGGATCATACAGTTGTATGTCACTCTCAGCGTTATTAATTTTTGATACAACACGTAAGGATATTAAAGAAAAATATGTTGAGACTATTATTGCAATGGGTCATGAAGTGATTAAACGTGAAGCTGAAATAAAAGCTGTTATTGATATGGAATTTGATCGGGTTGTCTATCTTGGGTCCGGAAGTTTATCGGGATTAACAAGAGAGGCACAGTTGAAAATTCTTGAACTAACGGCAGGTAAGCTAACAACAATGTTTGATTCTTCAATGGGGTTCCGACATGGACCTAAATCGTTCGTCAACGAGAAAACATTAGTTTTTGTATTTGTTAACAATCAAGAATATACACGTCAATACGATATTGATATTTTAGAAGAAGTGAGTGGAGATAAAATTGCCGCTAAAGTAATTGGGATTGATATTGAGGGACAGAATAACTTTAGTGGTGATCGTTTCACATTTGAATCAGGAGATGCCCTTTTACCAGAAGGATATCTGGCTCTTGCTGATGTTATGTATGCGCAAACTATTTCATTATTAAGTTCAGTAAAAGTGGGAAACACACCAGATACACCTTCACCAAGCGGTACCGTAAATCGTGTAGTTAAAGGTGTAACTTTACATGCCTATA
The DNA here is from genome assembly GCF_056781915.1 of Dellaglioa sp. CoH-57-MRSF-21. Next base: position 141,797 of record NZ_JBXAXU010000001.1, read on the forward strand.
AATAAAAATTTCAAGGAGGAATTTATTATGACAACACCAAACATTTTACTTGCAAGAATTGATAACAGACTTGTTCATGGACAGGTTGGTATGACATGGGTTAATACGATTGACGCTAATCTAGTTGTAGTTGCGAATGATGAGGTTTCTAAAGATGATGTACAGCAAAGTTTAATGGAGATGGTTATTCCTGAAACTGTTGGAATCCGCTTTTTCGATATTAAAAAAACGATTCGTATTATTGGTAAAGCCTCGGATAAACAAAAAATATTATTAGTTGTTCGTACGCCAGAAGACATGGCTAAAATTATTGAAGGAGGTGTCCCAATTAAGAAAGTAAATATTGGTAATTTACATTTTTCAGAAGGGAAGAAACAATTATCGGCAACTATCTCAGTCGATGATACCGATGTTCAAGCATTCAATAAAATGCATGATTTGGGTGTTGAACTAGAGGTTCAAGGTATTCCGAATGAAAAGGCATCAGATATGATGCGCTTACTGAAAGAATATTAAAAACGTAAATATAATAATAAAAAGGAGGAAATTTATATGTTAGTACAAGCGTTATTAATTGGACTATGGGCTGGTATTGCCGGTATCGATATGTATAGTGGTTTAACACATATTCATAGACCAATCGTTACTGGTGCAGTAGTTGGTCTAATATTAGGAGATTTTCAAACCGGCTTAATTGTTGGTGGTACATTAGAATTAGTTTGGGCTGGAATGGTTCCACTTGCTGGAGCACAGCCACCTAATGTTGTTATTGGTGGAATTATGGGAACCGCATTTGCAATTATTGCTCATCAAACACCAACATTAGCAGTTGGTATTGCCGTACCATTTGCAGTTGCCGTACAAGGTTTAGTTACATTACTATTTACAGCTTACTCACCAGTTATGCATAAAATGGATGAATACGCGATGGAAGGTAATGATAAGAAAATTGATCGATTGAACTACATGGGTCCGCTAATCTTGTTTGTTTTCTACTTCATTATGGCGTTCTTACCAATCTTCCTCGGTGCAAGTAAAGCGCAAGGAATGGTTGAAGCCGTTCCTGCATGGATCTTAACAGGATTAAGTACGGCCGGTGGTATTATGCCAGCTGTTGGATTTGCCATGTTGTTAAAAATTATGTGGAAGACAGCGTACGCACCATTCTTCGCAATTGGATTTGTTGTTGCAGCATATGGTAACTTACCAATCTTAGGAGTCGCAATCATTGGTATTTCAATCGCTGCTTATGATTTCTTTATTGGTGGAGCAAAATCTGATAATGGTGGAAAAAAAGTAGCAACCGTAACAGTTAATGAAGAGGAGGACTATAGTGATGGCATCTAAAAAGAAATTTGATCGCAATGATGTTGTGATCCCAGATACTTATAACGATCCTACTGTTGAAAAGGTAATTACAAAAAAAGATTTAAACAAAATGGTTTGGCGTTCACTACTTTTACAGGCTTCATTTAATTATGAACGTATGCAAGGTGGTGGGTGGACTTATAGTTTAATTCCTGGATTGAAAAAAATTCATAAAGATAAAGAAGATTTCTCATATGCAATGCTTGATCATTTACAATTTTTTAATACACATCCATTTTTAGTAACATTTGTTCAAGGTGTTATTTTAGCAATGGAAGAAAATAAAGAAAATAGATCAACTATTCGTGGTATCAAAGTAGCAATGATGGGACCTTTAGGTGGTATTGGGGATGCGATGTTCTGGTTAACGTTGCTACCTATTACAGCCGGAGTTGGGGTTTCATTATCAATGAATGGAAATCCACTTGGACCGATCTTATTCCTTGTTGTCTTTAATGCAGTGCATTTTGGGTTACTATTCTGGTTAATGAATTATGGGTATAGAACTGGTACTCGTGCTATTTCGAGTATGAAGGAAAATACAAAAAAAATATCACGTGCTGCGTCGATAGTTGGATTAACTGTTGTTGGAGCCTTGGTTGCAACATACGTTAACTTTAAATTTGGTGTTGTGATTCATGCTGGGAAAATTGATATTGATTTACAAAAAGGTGTTATTGATAAAGTGATGCCGGCATTATTACCGCTTCTTTATACATTCTTCTGTTACTGGATGTTGAAAAAAGGTAAATCTCCATTGATGTTGATTGGGCTCACAGTAGTTGTTGGCTTAGTAGGTGCATTCTTCAAGTTATTCTAGAAGAGGCCTGCGGAACTAGACTATGGATAATGGGCTAGTTTCTTTTTAACAAAAATAATATAGGAGGCATTACTGGTGGAAATATATTATATTCATGCAGATAAGTTTTTCTTGAAAAACACGGTTGAAAATGAAGGGTACTTGGCAATTATTGATGGTAAATTTGGTGATTATCAACAAGAAAAACCTGATGGTGATATCAAAGAATATACGGGTAAATGGATTGCACCAGGGCTTGTAGATACACATGTCCATGGTTTAAAGGGATATGATGTGATGGATAACGATTTTGAGGGCGCAAAAATGATGTCTGAAGGTTTATTAGAATGTGGCGTTACTTCATTTCTGCCGACAACATTGACGGCAGCTCCAGAAACGTTGAACGAAGTTATTTCTGACTTTGGTAAGCGTCATGGTGAAGTACGTGGTGCAAAAATACAGGGTATCTTTTTTGAGGGTCCATTTTTTACTGAAAAACACAAAGGTGCGCAAAATCCTAAATACTTTTTAGATCCAAGTATAGATATTTTTGAGCATTGGCAAAAATTAGCGCATGGACTTATTCGAAAAATTGCGATTGCACCTGAGCGAAAGGGTGTTAAAGAATTTACTGAGGCCTTAACTAAACAAGGGGTCAAAGTAGCATTGGGGCATAGTGATGCTACGTTTGATCAAGCTAAATCTGCAGTAGAATCTGGTGCATCTATTTTCGTTCATACGTATAACGGAATGAGCCCACTTAATCATAGAGAGCCAGGGATGGTTGGCGCAGCAATGTCATTAAGTAGTGTCTATGATGAACTAATTTGTGATGGTCAACATGTTAATCCGGCATCTGCTAAAATTTTAATTAACGTTAAAGGAGCAGACCACATTGTATTAGTAACTGATTGTATGCGTGCTGGTGCAATGCCTGATGGAAATTATACATTAGGTGAGTTCCCAGTTGTTGTTAAAGATGGCGCCGCAAGGTTAGAGTCAGGAAGTTTAGCTGGTAGTGTCTTAAAATTAATGGAAGCAGTTAAAAATGTTGTTGATTGGAATATTTCTACTCCTGAAGAAGCAATCCAAATGGCTAGTTATGTGCCCGCTAGAAGCGTTGGAATTGATGATAAGTGCGGAAGTATTGCGGCAGGTAGAGATGCTGACTTCATTGTTTTAGATCATGATTTAAATTTTGAGGAAACATATTTAAATGGTACTTTAAAATATAAAAAATGATATTAACTGATTCTTTATTAAGAGCTAGTCGGAGTAAACGGTATTTATGATTGTTAAGTTATTTTTAATTGGTATGTAAAAAATGAAATTTTAAAAACCTTTTCATATTCTTCAAAGATAGAATTATAAGTGGATGAGAGAAGTAAAAAAATAATAAAGGACGGAATAAAAATGACACCAAATAAATTGGCAGGACTTAAAGCACTTTCAAATGAAAAAGGCGTAATTGCAGCATTAGCAATTGATCAACGAGGATCTTTAAAAAAAATGTTGGCAGCAGCAGCAAATAAGCCAGCAAATGAAGAAGATATCGTTGAATTTAAAAAAGTAATTTCATCAGAATTAACACCATACGCTTCAGCAATATTACTTGATCCAGAATATGGTCTTCCAGCAGCAAAGGTCCGTAATGCAAGTACTGGATTACTAGTTGCATACGAAAAAACGGGTTATGATGTTACTACCCCAGGTCGCTTACCTGACTTATTACCAGATTGGTCAGTTCGTCGTCTTAAAGAAGAGGGCGCTGACGCTATTAAATTCTTACTTTATTATGATATAGACGAAAATGCTGAGATTAATAATATGAAACATGCATATATGGAGCGTCTTGGTTCAGAATGTGCTGCAGAAGATATGCCATTATTTTTAGAATTGGTTTCTTATGATGCAACTAATGACGATGTTAAAGGTTCAGAGTATGCTAAAGTAAAACCTCATAAAGTTATTGAAATGATGAAAGAATTTTCTAAACCTGAATATAAAGTAGATGTACTTAAAGTAGAAGTGCCAGTCAATATGGATTATGTGGAAGGGTTTAACGACGATAATGAGGTGGTATATTCTAAGACAGAAGCATTAGATATATTTAAAGAACAAAGTGATGCAACCAAATTACCATTTATTTTCTTAAGTGGTGGTGTATCGGCACAATTATTCCAAGATACTTTAGTATTTGCTCATGAAGCAAAATCAACATTTAATGGTGTACTTTGTGGACGTGCAACATGGAGCAAAGGTATCGAACCATTTGCTAAAGATGGTGAAGAAAAAGGTAAAGAATGGATGAACACAGTTGGTAAAAAGAATATTGAAGATTTAAATGTCGTTCTTGAAAGTACTGCTACATCGTGGTTTGATAAGGTATTAAAATAGTAAAATAAAGAGGCTAAACGTCATGTTTAGCCTCTTTATTTTTAATGATTTAGTAATGAAAAAAAGTAGAAGTGAAATAAATTTATTTGCTAGCTTTCTTTGTTCGAATTGCATAAGAATCTAAAAGTATACGGCTCATTACCTGTAATGGTAAACGAGATTTAACTTCAAATTCAGGGAAATATGAAATTTCAGATTTAAATCCGATAAACACGGAATCTGAATATTTAATAAGTGGACTTAATTTGTTGGTTGTTAATACAATAATATCGGCTCCATTTTTATACGTATTTTTAGCACCTTCAAGGAGTTCTGCAGTAGTTCCGTTCAATGAAATAATAATTAAAATATTATTATATGTAATCCTGTGACTAATTTGTTTAATAATATTGGGATCCGTAAAACTGACACAATTTTTATTTAATAATTCAAATTTTGTTAGCATTTCAATTGCAATTAATTCAGAAAAACCCCTTGAGAAAATGTATATTTTTTTTGAACGTTTAATTTTTTGAACTGTTTTTTCTATGGTATTAACGTCAAGCATACGTAGTGTGTTATTAAGTTCATGTTCATTCTTCATAATGACTTGTTGGATATCGTGATCCATATTCTGAATATTCTTATATTTTTTTTCTTTTTCTTTAGTAATTATAGATTGTTTAAAATCCATATAACCGCTGTAGCCTTTTTTTTTGAGCGTTCGTACGACTGTAGCGGTTGATACATGAGCTAAATCGCTAAGGTTGGTTATTGTTAATATCGGAATATCTTCTAGGTTATCTTGAATGACTTGCCAAAGAATCTTTTCGGAGTTACTAAGAGACATTACTGGTCACCTCACCTTGATTGTTTGTTTATTTTCAATTGTAGCATACAAAATCATATATTGAAAACCTTTTCATTTCTGTCAGATGTAGTATTGGTAGGTAGAAGAAAGGGGTAAAAATTATGATATATACATGTACATTGAATCCAGCTATTGATCTTTTTATCCAAACCGATGAAATGAAAAAAAATATTGTTAATAGAACGGAAAATTATGAAATACAAGCGAATGGTAAAGGAGTTAATGTTAGTTTTATTCTAAAAAAGAAAGGCGTAGAAAGTACTGCTATTGGAGTTGGTGGAGGATTTACTAATGCGTATATTGAGTCTGAGTTGGCAAGGTGCAATATAAAAACTGATTTTGTACATATCGATGCTAATACACGAATTAATGTTTTTACAAGAGTAATTCAGCAAGATACGGAGTATAAATTAGTAAATAAAGGTCCACATGTTAGTGATGATGAAATAAATCAGTTCATGGATAAGATTCAAAATTTAGATGAAAAGGATACATTAGTTGTATCTGGTAGTTTATCTGACGGAATCTCTGAAGAAATTTTAATTAGTATCGCAAAGCAGGCGCAGGAAAAAGGATATAAGCTAGTTTTGGATACTAGTTATCAAACCGTACTGGATACATTGAAATATAATCCTTATATTTTAAAACCAAATGATGAAGAATTAATGAGTTGGTTTGGCGTAGAACATAAACTATCTCAACATGAATTGATAACTTATTCAAAAGAATTAATTAAATTGGGTGCACAAAATATTTTATTATCATTGGGTGGCGGTGGTGCAATGTTTATAAATAAAGAGGTTGTGTTATATGGAACTGTCCCTAAAGGAACCGTTGTTAACACGGCTGGGGCCGGCGACACCATGTTGGGAACTTTTTTAGCAGGGGTAGCGATAGGGGACAAAAAAATAGAAGAAGTATTTAGAGAAAGTATAGCAGCCGCGAGTTCAACGGCATTTTCAAAAGGGTTAACAGATTTTTCGAATGTAAAAGAGCTGACTAAGCAGGTAAAAATATCTAATATTAAGGAGGAATTAAGATGACAAAATATAAAATAATTGCAGCTACTGGATGTCCAACAGGAATTGCGCATACATACATGGCGCAAGAGGCCTTAGAACAAGCCGCTAAAAAAAGAGGTATATCAATTAAAGTTGAAACTCATGGTCAAAGTGGTATAGAAAATGCGTTTTCACAACAAGAAATTGATGATGCTGATGGTGTAATAATTGCGTCAGATAAAGATGTAGATATTGATCGATTCGATGGTAAAAAAATGATAAATGTGTCAGTTACGAAAGGTATGAAAGAGGCAGATGTATTAATTGATCAAATATTGACAGATGATAATTTACCTACCTATCATCGAAAAGGAGCAAAAATTTCATCGAATGAAGAAACAGTAAATTTATCTGGCTCATTTTGGCACAAAATGTATGTGTACGTGATGAATGGAGTGTCACATATGTTACCAATAGTAGTTGCTGGGGGAGTGTTAACAGCCGTATCATTTTTTTGGGGAATTAATTCAGCAGACATAAAAAGCCCTCAATATAACGATATAGCACATTTATTGAACACTATTGGCGGATTTGCAATGAATCTTATGGTTCCAATTCTATGTGCCTATATAGCTGAGGCTATTGGTAAAAGACCTGGATTGATAGTTGGATTTGTAACGGGAATGATAGCATATACAAATGGAACGGGATTTTTAGGTGGAATAATTGGTGGATTTTTAGCAGGGTATACGATTTTAATATTACAGTTCTTATTAAAAAAACTACCTAAATCATTAGATGGACTGAAAGCCATTTTTATTTTACCTGTAATTGGAGTATTTTTATCAGGCTCTATTATTTGGTATCTATCAGTTCCAATGGCAACAATTAATGAAGGAATGATGACGTTTTTAAAGGGTTTAGAAAATTCAAGTCCCATTCTATTAGGATTAGTTGTTGGAATTATGTGTGCTTCAGATATGGGTGGGCCAATTAATAAAGCAGCATATTTAACCGGAACAGCTCTTTTAGCACAGGGAAATTATTTCTTTATGGCAGGAGTTTCTGCAGCGTGTATTGCGCCACCATTGGCAACAGGGTTTGCTGTACTGTTCAACAAAAAAGCATACTCAGATAAAGAGCGCAGCGCAGGTTACGTTAACTTTTTATTAGGATCAACTCATATTACAGAAGGTGCAATTCCATTTGCGGCAAAGAATCCGCTACTAAATATTCCTGCATTTATGGTTGGTTCTTCGATTGCTGCGATTTTAACCTATGTAACTAGAATTAGTGTACCGGCTCCACATGGTGGATTTATTGTATTACCGTTAGTGAATAAACCATTACTGTGGGTATTATGGATTATTATTGGATCACTTGTATCTGCTGTCTTACTAGCCGCTATTGCTGGTCGCCAAGCTAAAAAAAATAATAGTTTAGTGATGAATGTAGGTAGTAATACCAACTTTGAACAAGAGCAAGATAATGATATAAAAATGAATGAAAATGAATTCGATAATATATTGAAAAGAAAAAACATTGAATTGAACGTAGCCGTTTCTGATAAAGAAGAACTCTTACATTTTTTAGCAAATTTTGCTAAAAAATTAGGATATACGAATAATGAAAGTTATATTTTAAATAAGTATAAGATTCGTGAGTCTGAGGGAACGACAGGGATGGAAAAAGGCATTGCGATACCTCATGCACAGGATGAATCGATTAATAAATCAGCAATGCTAATTGTTAAATTACGTGAGCCTATTGAATGGGAAACATTTGATAATCAGCCAGTAGATACAGTTATCTCATTTCTAATTCCAGAAAAAGATGATGGAAAGCATTTACAGTATTTATCAAATACATCGAAATTACTTGTCCATGACTCATTTGTGGAAGAATTAAAAAAATCGAATACAGTTGATGATATATACAACCTATTTAAAGAAAATATTAATAAGTAGATAAAATTGAGCTACAAAGCTACGTATATACTAAAAAAGTACAAGTGTTTAATGATAAGCGAAAATTCATTCTAAGTAAACAAGTTCAAATTTTGTTGACTATTAGAATGGATTTTTTTAGTTCGCCTTTTATTTAGCTAGTCCATAGCTAGTATCAATATAAGAATAAACAGTGTCTAAATTATTTTGGCCATTTAATAAAATTGAAACCCAGTGTTTTTTATTCATATGGTACCCTGGAAAAATTTGATTTTTGTCTATTTTATTGATGAGCAGGTCAGGATCCATTCGAATATTAAGTATTTCAACTAATTTCTCGGAATCCAAGCCTATTTTAGTTGCTGGAATTTTCATTAAAGCGGCATACCATTTTTTAGAATCTGATCGACGTAAAACAGCGTCATTTGGAAACTGTTTCCAGAGGAATTCTAGATTGGTCTGATAATGTTCTTGTACATAATTAATGATAGATTGTGAATCAGCAGTTTGGAATACTGGAGTAGTTTCAAAACAACTAGCAACAATTAAATCCAGTTGTTCAATCACTGATTTTCTGATTGAACTGACAAATGATCCTGTTGCAGACTGATTTTTATAAAGTGTATATTCTTCTTTAGTTAGAGCATCAATAATAGTAGTATTAATTTTTTCAGAGGGGGAAATTGAGACGGTTAGTATAAATTGATTATTAAGAATTGAAACTTGATAATTATAGATTTCTTCTGCTGTTTTTGTAAAACCATATGGAATCAATGAATCTACCTTTAGTTTCAAATGACTAAATGAATTATAAGCAAAAAAGTCTGTTAGCATAGTGCATCTCCTTTTATAAATTATATAAACAATTAACAGTAGCATACCTTATATTTCTAATTTTAGACTTTAAAGGACTAATTATATAGTATAAAATAGAAAAATTAATATAGACTATTTTATCTAGGAATAAATTGAGTTAAACTGTACTATTATGATTCATTTAACTAGGAGATTTAATCATGCAAAAGACGTTGATTGCGGCAATTATTGTTATTAATTTTATATTTATCTGTTATTTTATGCGTGATTTAATGAGACATAAATCAGACTTCATGAAAGAACCGGCCAGTTCAGTATGGACACCAATATCGCAGATTGTTATTTTTTTCTTTTCTACTTTTGGAATTTCAGATTTTGCCATATCAACAGCAATATACCAGAAAGCTAATTGGGTTTCTATGAAAAAATTACCAGGTACGTTAAATGCGCAAGATGTTATTCCAATATTTGTCATGTCGCTGGCGTATATTACAAGTATCAATGTTGGTACTAAGACGTTACTAGTCTGTATTATTTGCCAAGTGCTGGGTGCTTATATTGGTCCGAGATTTGTTGTTAGATTACCTGAAAATAGTATTAGATCATTTGTTATCGTTGGATTACTTGTTGCAACCGCGTTAATCATCGCTGGTAAATTAGGCCTAATCACTGCTAGTGGGACCGCTACCGAACTATTTGGCTGGAAATTAGTTGTAACAGGATTTTTATTATTTATTTATGGCGCATTAAATAATATTGGAATAGGCTCATTTTCATTAACAATGGCAACTGTCTATGCGATGGGAATGGATCCGATTGCTGCATTTCCAATTATGATGGGGGGATGTGCATTTTCTTTACCAATAGGAAGTATGCAATTTATAAAACTCAATCAATATTCTAGAAAAATAACCTTATTTTCTGTTTTTGGTATTATAGGTGTTTTAGTTGCGGTACTTTTAGTTAAGAATATTAATACAAGTGTGATTCAATGGATTGTTATTGTAGTATTATTGTATTCTGCATACAGCCTATATATAGGTAATAAAGAAGCTAAACTAATCAGAGATAAAAATAAATAAGCAAGCATATTTTAATTGAAAATGGCTAATCTGATATATACTTATAAAAAGTAAGCATATTAGTGGAGGTAGCAAAAATGAAAAGTATAGAAAAAGAAACAACGGTAAGTGAATTAATGGATAAAATTAAAGATGGAAAGTATATCCTATTTTTTTCTGCAACATGGTGCCCAGATTGTGCTTTTATTAAACCTGAAATGCCTAATATTGAATCAGAATATACTGAATACACATTCTTAGCTGTCGATCGAGATGAAAATATGGACTTAGCTGTTGAGTTAAGTGTCTTCGGTATTCCAAGTTTTATTGCATATGAAAATGGTAAAGAAACAGGACGTTTAGTTAATAAAAATCGTAAAACGAAACAAGAAGTAGAAACATTTATTAATAGTATTCCTGCGTAATTAAAAAGATTAGTTAGTATGAATAATCTGCTTTGAATTAAAAATACCCATCGAGTAAACAAGGTTTTACAGTAACTTGTTTACTCGATGGGTATTTTTAATTATTTATTTTTATCAAACACTAAGTGCGTTTATCAGAGCATCTGCTGAATGTTCAATACTTTCTTTTGTTAACGATTGATCAAAAAGAAGATAACCAAGTACAATACCACCTATAGTTGACCAAATAACCTTAAGAATTTCGAGATTATCCCAACTGACAATTAGTTTTTTTTCTTTTAGTGTATCAATAGTTGAATTGAGTGCCGTCCAGTATGGGGCGGGAATATTTTCTAATAACTGTTTAACAACCGATTTATCATAAAGTAGTTCAGAAATGAAAATTTTAAGAACTTTAGCATTTTCTTGCAAAAAAATAATTCTATTTTTTAACAAAGGACGAATTAATGAATCCAAAGTTAAATTTGAATGATCAATGGACTCGTCTAATAAGTCGTGCATTGCAGAAGGTAAGATGGATTTAATGACAGGGGCAATAATGGCGTTAAGTAAGCCTTGTTTATTGTTATATTTACTAAAAATATTACCTTCAGCCACGCCAGCTTTTTTTGCAATTTCTTTTGTACTTGTATTTGCATAGCCTTTTTCTGAGAATAATTCAATTGCGGCGATTAAAATTTGTTTTTGTTTATCTGTTATATCTCTAAATAAATCCGAGTTGGCATATAATTTTAATTCAGAATTTTTAATAATATTCACCATCCTATTTATAGCCCTATTATGACACAATTGATAGCGATGACAAAAGACAAACTTATTATTTTGATAGTTTATATTTAAAAGTTAGGGTTGACTAAACTTGTGGATAGGTTATAATCGTATTTGTAATTGATTGAGTGCTCACTCAAAAAGAAAAGAGGAATATGATTATGTTTAAAAATAAATTTTTAGGTTTCGCCATTTTAGTTTCGGTATTACTTACATTTATTATGGTGGTGATGCAAATCCCATCTGTAAAATCAGAGCTCAAAGATGTACCTGTTGCCATTGTTAATGAAGATAGTGGTAAGCAAGGTAACAAAATCGTTGAAAATCTAACTAGAAGCAAAAATAAGGCGTTAGATTGGCATATCGTTAAGAGTGATAAGGCACTTAAGAGTGCAATGGATAAACAACATTATTATGCGGCTATTGTAATTCCAAAAGATTTCTCGGCATCAATTGGAAAATTAGCTGATCCAACAACAAAAGATGTTACAAATGTAACTGTTGTAACAAATGAAGCAAAAAATGCTACATTGTCAACGACTTTAGGTTCGACACTATCAACAATAGTTACAAAAATTGGTGGTGGTATTTCAGCCGGAATTTTAACAAATATGGCAAAAGCCAATATGAGTGTCCCCGCTGTGACTGCATTGAAGTTAAATAACCCAATCACTGTAAAAACAACCGTTAGACATTCAACCGCTGGATTAACATCAGCGAATAGTTCGTTCTTCCAACCCGTCTGGATTGCAAGCATGGTTATTAGTTTATTATTATTCTACGCTGGAGATTCAAGAGAATTTAAATCAATGAAACACAAGTTTTCATTTAAATCATCATTCATTATCTCAGCTGTAGCACTTGCAATTTTAACTGGATTTGCAACAGCTACGTATGCGACATGGATTTTAGGATTTGATTTTACACATTTTATAACAATTGCATCGTTCTTATCATTTACAAGTTTTGCTTTTATAATGTTATTCTCAGGGGTATTGACATGGATTGGTTTCCCAGGGGTAATTATATTTGTCCTCTTACTATTTTTCTCAATTCCTTTATTGGCAATGGCACAACCATTAGTACCTCAATTCTACCAAGATTGGGTTCTTCCATGGTTACCAATGCGTTTCTTGTATGATGGTGCTCGCAGCATTCTTTATTATGGAGCATCTTTCTGGAACAGTTCTACAATGGGCCTAACTTATGTCTTAGCAATCGGTAGTGTCTTGTTTTTTGCCGAAGGATTATCACCCAAACATCGTAAAGTTGAAAAAGAAATTAACGATAAAATTAAAGAGATGGAAGTTAAATAGAATTCTTTAAATGAATCTTGAAATAAATTAAAAACCTCAGGGTAATCACCTTTTTAAGTGATTGCCCTGAGGTTTTTAATTTATTAATTATGGTTTTATTTTTGTCCACTTTGAATAAAAAAGTTAGCATGTTTATAGTTATAAATAGTTTGAGAAAGATCAAAAGGTTCACCGCTTACTGTATAAAAAAGTTCATCAATATAGAGTCCAGGCGAATTTTCTGGTAGTTCTAAAAGGGTTGATTCTGTCTTTTTAAGGGTGTCTGTACGTAAATATTTATCGGAGAAACCTATTTTTAATTTTAAAACTTCTTTCAAGTAATTAAAAATAGACTCACTGATTATTTCGCGATTAAGATAAGGAACAAGTTTTTTTCGATAGTAGGATCTCTCAATACAGAGAACTTGATTATCGATGTAACGAATTCTTTTTATTAAATAAACTTCCTCACCCGGAGCACAATTTAATTCCCTGGCTACATCAGCATTGGGTAGTTCAACTTTTAAATCAATCACTTTTGTAGATAATTTACTGTTTTCTAAATCTTTTGTAAAGCCCATGTTCGTCATTAGAGCGATGTAACCGTCTCTTTTTTGACGACGAACAAAAATTCCGCTACCTTGTACTTGATAAATAATACCCTTATCTTCTAAAGTTGTGAGAGCTTTAACGAGTGTCGTCTTACTGACGGCATATTTGGCAATAAGTTCATTTAGACTAGGGAGTTGCGTCCCTTGATTCAAATTTTTATTTTTAATTGCAAGCTCAATTTGATCAGCAATTTCTTGATACTTTAACATTTCATGCCTCCATTAAAATAATGTATCCTTTATTGTATAACATTGTTCCCGCCTTGTACATCTAGATGAAAAGGGTTACAAAAAAAGTGTTGACTTATTGTGCACGTACAATTAAAATATACATATACAAAGATTTGTAAGGGTTTACAATTTTTTTCTATTTATTCGTTTTTATCTGAGGAGGAGAAAAATATGGCAAGTAAGGTTAGAGATTATACAAAATTAGCTACAGATATTTTAGAAGCAATTGGTGGAGAAAAAAATTTAGCAGGAGCAACGCATTGTGCGACACGGTTACGACTAGTGCTACATGAGGTTCCTTCAGATGCTAAAGAAAAAATATCAGCAATGGCAGGCGTTATCACTGTTGTTGAAAGTGGTGGACAATTCCAAGTAGTTATTGGACCACATGTTGCGGATGTTTATGATGCATTCTCAGCAATGATTGATAGTTCAGAAGTAGAGGAAGTAGAAGCACCAAAAACAAGTATAATGAATCGAGTTATTGCAACAATGTCTGCGGTTTTTGCCCCATTCGTTTACATATTGGCCGCGGCAGGTATTATTCAAGGGAGTTTAATTCTAATTACTTTAGCTATGCCAAATTTTCCTAAAAGTGGTACATATCAAGTTTTAAGCTTTATTTCTTGGGCACCATTTACGTTCTTACCAATATTTATTGCCATAACGGCAGCTAAACATTTTAAAACAAACAGTTTAATCGCTGTTGCATGTTGTGCTGCATTAGTTAGTCCCACATGGGCAGAGATGGCTGGAACTATTGCTAGCGGTACAAGTATTAACTTTATGGGTATTCCATTATCTCAAACAGTTTATACATCATCAGTATTGCCACCATTATTTTTAGTTTGGATTCTTTCTTATCTTGAAAGATTCTTGAGTAAAAAGATACCTGACATTATTAAAGAACTTGCTGTTCCATTATTATGTCTATTAATTATGGTTCCTTTAACAATCTTAATTATTGGACCACTTTCATCTCTTGGAGCTGAAGGAATCGCAAAAGGATATAATTATTTAGTTAAAGTTGCACCACCTTTAGCAGGTGTTATTATTGGTGGTTTCTGGCAAGTACTTGTTATTTTTGGTATCCATTGGGGTGTTACGCCAATGGTTATGGCCAATTTCAAAATGAATGGAATGGACTCATTTCAGGCTTTTCAAACAATTGCAGTGGTCGCACAAGTTGGTGCTGTTTTAGGTGTATTTATTAAGTCTAAGAACAGAGAATTAAAAAATATATCTCTTTCAGCATTTATTACAGGATTATTTGGGATTACAGAACCAGCAATTTATGGTGTGACATTAAGATTTAAAAAACCATTTATCTTTGGTTGTATTTCAGGAGCGTTTGGTGCATTAATTACAAGTTTCTTTAATTCATATTATTTTGCTTATGCTGGACTACCAAGTTTATTAACCATTGTAAATGCAATTAGTCCTAAATACCCACACTCATTTATTGGTATGGTTGTTGGATGTATTGTAGCAATTGTGGGTTCAGTTCTACTTGTTCAAATTTTTGGTACGGGTGAAACAGTTAGTGAAGTCGCAACAATGGAAGCACAGTTAGATGATGCACCAGCTAAGGTCGCACCAGTTATGAGTACGCCAGTAATAAATGCACCAGGCGTTGTTAATAGCCCTGTAACAGGGAAAGTAATTGCGTTAACAGAAGTAGAGGATGAAGTATTTTCATCTGGTGCAATGGGCAAAGGTGTTGCTGTAAATCCAACGGATAATAAAATATATGCACCATTTGATGGTCAGGTTGTCATGACTACAGAGACACAACATGCGATTGGATTAAAATCTGTAGATGGTGTAGAAGTTTTAATTCATATTGGAATGGATATCGTTGAATTAAAAGGAAAATATTTTGCAACACAAGTTAAAAATCATGATTATGTAAAAATGGGTGATTTACTTGTTGAATTTGATCAAGAGAAGATAAAAGAATCAGGATTTTCAGTAGTAACACCTGTAATTGTGACTAATTCAGATGATTACGAAGATGTTATTGCGTATACGCAAAATGAAATTCACCATGGAGAACCAATAATGGAATTAATTCCAAAAGGAGAAAAATAAAATGTCTAAATTACCGAAGGATTTTTTGTGGGGTGGCGCTTTGGCTGCTCATCAGTTTGAAGGCGGCTGGAATGTTGATGGAAAAGGGCCAAGTGTTATTGATGTGATGACTGCAGGAGCAAATGGTGTTCCGCGGGAAATTACGGAAACTATTGAAACAGATAAATTTTATCCGAATCATGATGCAATTGATTTTTATCATCATTACAAAGAAGATATTCAATTTTTCTCTGAAATGGGATTGAAGTGCTTACGAACATCAATCGCGTGGTCACGTATTTTCCCAATGGGAGATGAAAGCGAACCAAATGAAGCGGGATTACAATTTTATGATGATGTTTTTGATGAATTATTAAAAAAAGGTATTCAACCAGTGATTACCCTATCGCATTTTGAAATGCCACTCCATTTAGCTAAAGAATATGGTGGTTTTAGAAATCGTAAATTAATTGATTTTTTTGAAAATTTTGCTACGGTTTGCTTTAAACGTTATCAATCTAAAGTAAAATATTGGATGACATTTAATGAAATTAATAATCAAATGGATACAAATAACCCCATCTTTTTGTGGACTAATTCTGGAGTTATTGTGAACGATGGTGAAAATCCCAAAGAAATTATGTATCGAGTTGCACATAACGAACTCTTGGCTAGCGCTAAGGCGGTTATTGCTGGTAAAAAAATTAATTCTGATTTTGAAATAGGATGCATGGTATCACACGTACCAATTTATCCTTATTCATGTGATCCGGAAGATATCATGGCTGCTGAAGAGGCAATGCATCAACGCTTCTTTTTCCCAGATGTTCATGTTCGTGGAGAATACCCACGTTATGCACTAAAAGAGTTTGAACGTCACAATTATGATGTTGGGATTCAAGAAGGCGATATGGAGATATTGAAAAAAGGGACAGTTGATTATCTAGGATTCAGTTACTATATGTCAACAGTTGTTAAAGCAGATGCTGAAGCAGATCATTTAGGTGATGTTGTGAATGGTGGACTACCTAATGGGGTTCCTAATCCGTATATTAAATCTAGTGACTGGGGCTGGGCAATTGATCCCGATGGTTTACGATATACGTTAAATCGATTATATGATCGCTATCAGTTACCGTTATTTATTGTTGAAAATGGTTTTGGCGCGATTGACAAGCTTGAAGATAATCATGAAATTCATGATCCTGAACGTGTAAGTTATCTAAAAGAACATATTGAAGCAATCGAAAAAGCAGTTGATTATGATGGTGTTGAAGTCTTAGGATATACACCATGGGGTGTTATTGATTTAGTATCATTTACAACTGGTGAGATGAAAAAGCGTTATGGTATGATTTATGTTGATCGTGATAATGAGGGCAATGGATCGATGAAACGTTATAAAAAAGACTCATTTACTTGGTATAAAAATGTAATTGAAACAAATGGAGAAAGTCTTTAAAAGTTATTATAGAAAGAAAAAGCATCTCATTTATTAATAAATGAGATGCTTTTTGATTAATAAAAAAACAAATGACAACCGGTTGACATAAAAATATAAACAGGTTATACTTTGGTTATTCTTTCAGAAAGCGCTTTCTAAAAGTTGAGTTTATAGGTACAGGCAATTGCTATTTTTTAGTGAAATGGGACATTTATTAAACAAATAGAATGGGGTAAATAGAATGGAAAACAAAGTAAACGTAGATACAAATCAAGTTGAAGAAATTCCTCTTTTTCGAAAACTAAGTTATTCACTTACAGATTTTGGCGGAAATATTCTATTTGTAAGTATTAGTACGTACTTGTTATATTTTTATACAGATGTTTTTGGAATTGGGATTGGTGTAGCTGGAACTATCTTGCTCGTCACACGATGCGTTGATATGTTTGATGCACCAATATGGGGCTTTTTAATTGATCATACACATACAAAATGGGGACAAAGTCGGCCGTATTTCTTGTGGTTATGTGTACCATTTGCATTCTTTACATGGTTAACATTTACTACACCGAATTTATCGGGATCGTCCAAAGTTATCTATGCATCAGTTGTTTACGTCATTGCAGGAATTATATATACCGGAATTAGTACCCCTATGACGTCGATTTTACCTAACTTAACAAATGATTCAGACCAAAGAACGGTTTTGAATTCATATCGAATGGTTGGAGGAAATGTTGGTCTATTGGTTGCTAATGGTGTTGTTTTACCATTAGTTCAAATATTAGGGCAAGGAAATGATCGTAAAGGATTCTCATATGCAATGATTATTTTAGGGATTATCTCCATTATTGCCTTTTTAATTGCCTTTTTAAATTTACGAGAAATTAATACAACGATTACGAAATCAATATCATTAAAACAGAGTGTTAAAGCAACAAAAAGTAATTGGCCTTGGATTTTATTGGTTATTTCCAACTTATTCTATTGGATTGGAACAACTGTTAGAAGTTCAGGCATGATTTATTATTTTCAATATAATATCCATGCAAAATCATTAGTCGCAGTTGCTGGTTCTTTATCTGTTGTTGCTGTTATAGGGATGATATCAATTCCATTACTTGTTAAACGTACAAATAAAAGAACGGTTCTAATTGGAGCACTATTGATGGGAGCAATCTGTAACATGTTGCTTCAAGCAGTTGGTAGTAATCAAGTTTGGGTTGTTATCTTATATTGCCTAGGATCAATTGGAACGGGTGTTGCAGCTGCAATGCCATTCCTAATGTTGGCTGATGCGGTTGATTTTGGTCAATGGAAAACAGGAATCAGAGCCAGTGGCTTTTTAACAGCTATTGGAAGTGCATTCTGTGTTAAAGCAGGTAGTGGGATTGGCGGATTTATTCCATCACAAGTAATGCAATTCTTTGGATATATACCCAATCACACTCAAACGAGTCAATCTTTATTAGGCATTAACTTAAGTTTTATCTGGATTCCAGCCATGCTGTTCATACTTGCTGCAGTTCCAATGTTTTTCTATGGTAAATTTGAACGAAATGAAGATAAAGTTAGATTAGAATTAGCTAAAAAAGAAGCAGCTTAAAAAGTTAATGGTGGGGATAATGGTTTTGCTTATTTTATGGTAAACTAAGAGTACTAAAAGTTAAGCGGTAACAATTTAACTAAAATTAGACGACTTAGGAGCAAATAAAATGCAAAATCCAAAACTTGATGATGTCGCTGAATTGGCAGGCGTTTCTAAAACGACTGTATCTAGGGTGTTGAACAATAGAGGTTATCTTAGCGAAAAGACAGTTAAAAAGGTTCGTGATGCTGTGAAAGAGTTACATTATCAGCCTAATGATGTTGCAAGACAATTATTTAATAAAGAAACAAAACTAATAGGGCTTATTTTCCCAACCATTGCGAATCCTTTTTTTGGACAATTAGCTTACCATTTAGAAACGAAACTTTTTAATAGAGGTTATAAGGTTCTTATCGGTAACTCAAAAAATGATTCAGAAAAAGAAGTGACTTATTTACGTAAACTAATGGCAAATCAAGTTGATGGGCTAATTGTTGGAGCACATAATGAAGGAATTGAAGAATATCATAATACAAATTTACCAATTGTCGCAATTGATAGAATTATGAATGGTGATATTCCGGTCGTTTCTTCTGATAATTATAGTGGCGGTAAAATGGCAACAGAATTGCTATTAGAACATGGGGCAACCTCAATTGTACATACAAATGGACCTTATGATTTAGAAACGCCTGCTCGAGATAGACGTAGGGCATACGAGAAAATTATGAGTGAACATGGGTTGCCAGCCGTAACGTATACAATTGATTTTAATTGGACAGAAACAGAAAAAACAAAAGTTATTAAAAGAATTTTTGAGGATCTTAAACGAGTGGATGGTATTTTTGCTTCGAATGATACAGACGCTAGTTTGATCATAAAAATAGCTAGAGAATATGGCAAACGAGTACCTGAAGATTTACTTGTTATTGGCTATGATGGGACAGATGTTGTTCGATTATTTAAACCAGAACTAACAACAATTATTCAACCAATTGAACAGATGGCTGATGCAGCTATTGATATTTTAATGAAGAAAATAGAAGGTAAAGAGACACCTATGCAAGTAGTACTACCGGTACAATTATATAAAGGAGAAACGGCATAGTAGGTGCGTTTTTATTTTAAGATAATGACAACCGGTTAACATATAGAACGAGGAGAAGACAATTTTGAAAAATGAAACGATTAATTATCCAGAGGTAACTGATGAAAGATATCGATTAAAGTATCATATTACGGCACCAGCAGGTTGGATGAATGATCCAAATGGGTTTTGCTTTTTTAAAGGGTACTATCACATCTTTTATCAACATCATCCAAATTCAACACAGTGGGGACCAATGCATTGGGGTCATTCAAGAAGTAAAGATTTAGTTAATTGGGAAAGCTTACCAATTGCTTTGGTTCCTGGTGATCAAGAAGATCAGGATGGCTGTTTTTCAGGTAGCGCAATTGTGAAGGATGAGCGTCTCTATTTAATTTATACAGGACATAATTTGAAAGACAAAAATGATCCGGATAGTTATTGGCAGAATCAAAACCTAGCCGTTAGTGATGATGGCATAACTTTTGAAAAATTTGCTGGTAATCCAGTGATTTCAATGCCTCCTGTAGATAATGATGCTGATTTTAGAGATCCAAAAATTTGGTTTGAAAATGGAAAATATAATATTGTAATCGGAAGCAAAAATAAGGATGGCTTGGGTCGAGTTCTTATGTATAACTCAGATGATTTAGAACATTGGGACTACTTAGGACCTATTGCAACTGCTAAATCAGTTGATTCTGAAGGATTCGTTTGGGAATGTCCTGACCTTTTCGAAATTGACGGACAAGACGTTTTAGTAATGTCACCACAAGGAATTAAAGCTGATAAATTAAAATATAGAAATTTCTTCCAAACAGGATATCTGACTGGAAAATTTGATGAAGAGACACATTCATTACATCATGGTGAGTTCACTGAATTAGATTATGGACATGATTTCTATGCAACACAATCAATGGTTACGCCTGACGGTAGAAGGATCATATTTGCATGGATGGACATGTGGGAGAGCCCCATGCCAGAACAGGAAGATGGTTGGGCAGGCGCACTAACATTTCCAAGAGAATTAAATATGAAAAATGGTAAATTATTGATGACACCAGTTGAAGAAATTAAAAAATTGCGCGAAAAAGTATTATTAGATGTCACTAAACCTAAGGATACAACCACTATTTTTGAAGCCCCTACAAAGAGTTTTGAGTATTTAGCGAACTTTAATGGGCAAGAAAATGTCAGCGTTAAAATTAAAAATAGCGATAATAAATTATTAATAAAAGTTAGCTATCAAGCTGCAACAGGTAAGGTAACATTACAAAAGTATAATGACGATTTACTTCGAGAAACTAATGTGAGCGTTGCCAATGAATTGGATGTTCATTTATTAATGGACAACAGTTCAGCAGAATTATTTGTGAATAATGGAGAAGCATGTTTCTCTGAAAGGGTTTATGATGAAAAGGAACTTATAGTTGAAACAAGTAGCGATTCAACTAATTATGATATTAAAATATATGAACTTGGAGGAACAATGTAATGTTATTAGGAAGTATTGAAGCAGGTGGCACTAAATTTGTATGCGCGGTAGGTAACGAAGATTATCAAGTAAAGGATCAAATTCAAATTCCCACGACTACACCTGTTGAAACATTAACGGCAGTCGTAGACTATTTTAAGCAATTTGAAATAGCTGCACTTAGTGTTGCCTCATTTGGACCAATTGAAATCAGAAAAACGTCACCTAAATATGGATTTATCACGAAAACACCAAAACCGGGTTGGGGTGATACGGATTTCTTGGGATTTCTTAAGGGCAAACTGGATATTCCAACATTTTGGACAACGGATGTAAATGGTTCAGCTTACGGTGAATATACAATGTCGACATTGTTTAATGAGAAAATTAATTCACTTGTTTATTACACAATTGGAACTGGTGTGGGCGCTGGAGCAGTAATTGATGGCCACTTAGTTGGCGGTATTGGCCATCCTGAAATGGGCCATGTCTTAGTTAAGAGACATCCTGATGATCTTGATTTTAAAGGTGTCTGTCCATTTCATGGTGATTGTTTAGAGGGCTTAGTTGCTGGACCAACATTTGAAGCACGGACTGGTAAAAAAGGTAAAGATGTCCCATTAACAGACAAAACTTGGGATATTATGGCCTACTATATTGCTCAGGCTGCCGTTCAAACAACGTTAAGTTTACGTCCTAATAAAATTATTTTTGGGGGCGGCGTTACAAATGATGTTTTATTGGAAAAAGTGCGACATGAATTCAAAGAAATTTTAAATGATTATGTTGACGTTCCTCCATTAGATCAATATATTACAGCACCACAAGTTGCTAATAATGGATCAGCCAATGTTGGAAACTTCGCTTTAGCTGAAAAAATGTTATCTGAATGATAGGGTTATTTAACAAAATTGGAGGGTAAAATAATGACAAACAAAAATTATTATGATGTAACAAAATGGCCTATTGGTAACCCGTACGAAGATATTGGGGAAGTTATTAATAGTATTATTACTGATATTAAAAGTCATCAAACTGATAGTAATAGCAATGATGGTGGAAAACCAGGGGCAGTTATTTATCTACCACCAGCTGATTATCACTTGCGTACACAAGTCTTAATAGATATTAGTTTTCTTAAAATTCAAGGATCTGGGCATGGATTTACGTCATCAAGCATTCGGTTTAACGTACCACAAAACGAATGGTCAAATTTACATGAATTATGGCCTGGTGGTAGTCGTGTTCTTGTTGACCTCGATCCTAAAACAACGGATGAAGAATCTGAAGGTGCAGCTTTCTATGTTGCAAGAGAAGGAAATCCGCGTATTAGTTCAGTCGAATTTTCGAACTTTAATATTGATGGGTTACACTTTATTGATGATGGCACAGGCGAAAAAAATCCAGAAAATACGTATGTGAATGGTAAGACTGGAATTTATGTTGCAAGTGCACAAGATTCATTCCGTATTACAGAAATGGGTTTTGTTTACTTAGAACATGGTGTAACCATTTATAACGCAGATGCATTAACAATCCACGATAATTTTATTGCTGAATGTGGTAATTGTATTGAACTACGTGGATGGGGACAAGCTTCGAAAGTAACTGAAAATTTAATGGGCGCTGGATTTAATGGCTATACCATTTTTGCGGAAAACTTCGGAGGACTGCTAATTACGACTAATAATATTTTCCCAAGAGGTGCAAGTAGCATTTCATTATCTGGCGTGACGAAATCGTCTGTTACAAATAATCGCATTCATGCATTTTATCCCGGAATGGTTATTTTAGATGATAATTGCTCAGAGATATTGGTTTCTTCAAACCATATGCTGCATGATCAAGAACCGTGGGCGCCTATGCAACATCGAGATAATGGATTAGACGATTTATATGGGCTGTTATCAATTAGCGGTAATGATAATTCCGTCATTGGAAATCATTTTTCAGAAACGGTTGATCAAAACACGCTTAAACCAGTTGGTGCAACACCGGTCATTATCCGACTTGCTGCCGGACATGGTAATTATATTGCAAATAATAATGTTGTGGCTACAGAAATTCAATCAGGTAGTGGCGATTCAGCATTTTCTGCACAAGTAGATGCGTTACTAGCAACCGAAGAATTAAAAAAAGTCACAGTAACAACTGTTTTGGTTGAAAAGAAGTCAACGCAAAATACAATTTTAGATTCTGGAAGCAATGAACAAGTTATTTTGGATAAAAATGTGAATGCTTTTAGAGCAACACCAACCGTCCCAAAAAAACAGTAATTTTAAATAAATGATTTAATTTGTGCCACTTTGATAAAATAGGACTATAATGAAAGTTGAAGTTAGAACTTAATATAACTGTCCAAATCAAAAGAGGCGATAGCAATGGCAAAGTTGAGTAAAGAACAACGCAAAGCAATGGCTCAAAAAGCAATGGACGAACGTGCTAAACATCCACAAGCTGAAAAAAAACAATCAGGTTTTAAATTTATTGAAGATGAATCAACTAAGTTAGGTGCAGAAAAAAACTAATTATAAAAGTTCAAAGATTAATTCTAAGTATTCTTGGAATTAATCTTTTTTTAGTTAACTAAAAATATTAAATTGGGTGTAAGTCATGTACAATTTGAATGATAGATAATTTAATGAGGAGTGATAATCGATGTTAATTAAACAAGTACATATTGAAAATAAAGAAGAATTACAAGATATTCGAGTAGAAAATGGCATGTTTACTGAGATTGGGGTAAATTTACAACAAAATGCTGATGAAAAAGTCATTGATGCAACCGATAAATTGATGTTACCGCCATTTGTTGATCCACATGTTCATTTGGATTCAACGCTCACAGCAGGTGATCCGGAATGGAACGAATCTGGGACTTTATTTGATGGCATTCGGATTTGGTCTGAACGTAAAAAGACGTTAACCCATGAAGATGTTAAAGAACGTGCTGTTACAGCATTAAAAATGCAGGCAGCCCATGGTGTTCAGTTTGTTCGTTCACATGTTGATGTGACTGATCCTGATTTAGTGGCTTTGAAAGCTTTAATTGAGGTCCGCGAAGAAGTTAAACCTTGGATGGAATTACAATTAGTTGCTTTCCCACAAGAAGGTATTTTATCATTTCCAAATGGGAAGGAATTAATGACAAAAGCTGCTGAATTAGGAGTGGATGCAATTGGTGCAATTCCCCATTTTGAATTTAATAGAGAATATGCAGTTGAATCACTCCATTTCGCTTTTGAATTGGCTCAGAAATATAATTTATTATTTGATGCACATACGGATGAAATCGATGATCCTAGTTCTCGTAGCTTGGAAACCGTTGCGACATTAGCTTTAGAAACAGGGATGAAAGATAAGGTTACAGCATCACATACAACAGCGATGGGTTCATATGATGATGCTTATTTGTACAAATTAATGCGTTTATTGAAGATGTCAGAAATGAACTTTATTGCTAATCCACTTGTAAATATGTTCTTAGGTGGACGTTTTGACACATATCCAAAGCGTCGTGGGTTAACACGCGTCAAAGAATTGGATGAGAATGGGTTGAACGTTGCATTTGGTGAAGATGACATCAAAGATCCATGGTATCCAATGGGAGATGGCAACATGTTAGACGCCTTGCACATGGGATTACATGCGACTCAGATTATGGGTTATAGTCAAATTATGAATGCTTACCGATTTGTGACGACTAATGGCGCTAAATCTATGCATGTTATGGATCATTATGGAATTGAAGTTGGAAAACCAGCTAATTTCGTCATTATGGATAGTGATAATTTTTATGATGCGTTGAATACACGTGCTGCCGTTATGTTATCAGTCCATAATGGTGATGTGATTAGTGAAACCAAGCCAGCAGAAACCCAGTTATATATCTAGTAAGTAATCGTTTTGGTAGCGCCTTCTTGATTTGAATGCTAGAATCAAGGCATGACTTGAAAAGGGGTAATAAAATGAAAATGATTAATTTAGGCGATAGCGAACTTCAAGTATCATCTGTCGGTTTGGGATGCATGCGCATGCCAGAATTGTCGACTGGGCAAGCTGCAGAAATGATTCAAACATCAGTTGATCATGGCATTAATTTCTTTGATCACGCAGATATTTATGGTGCAGGAAAAGCTGAAGAAGTGTTTGCGGCAGGATTTACTGAAACTGGGTTATCACGTGAAGACATTATTCTTCAATCAAAATGTGGTATCGTTCCAGGTGTAGAGTATAATTTTACTGCTGAACACATTGAAAAAAGTGTTGACGGTATTTTAAAACGATTAAATACGGAATATATTGATAGCTTATTGTTACACAGACCTGATACGTTAATGGAACCTGAAGCTATTGCTCGTGTATTTGAAAAACTACAAAAATCTGGAAAAGTACGTCATTTTGGTGTTAGTAATTTCTATCCTGGGCAAGTTGATTTATTACAACAAGCTTTGGATATGAAACTATTAGTTAACCAACTCCAATTCGGTGTCATGCACACTGGAATGATTGATTTGGGAACAAATGTGAATATGGTTAATGATGCTGGAATTAATCGTGATGGCGGTATTTTAGAATATTCGCGTCTTAAAAAAATGACGATTCAAGCATGGTCACCATTCCAATACGGATTCTTTGAAGGTACATTCTTAGATAATCCAAAATTTGCTGAATTAAATGAAGTTTTAAACCGTTTAGCTAAAGAAAAAGAAACAACTAATACTGGAATCGCAACAGCATTTATTCTACGTCACCCAGCTAAAATGCAGGTGATTGCTGGAACAATGAACGCAAAAAGAATTGTTGAAATTGCGAATGCTTCAGAACTTGAGCTAACACATGAAGAATGGTACGAAATTTATCGTGCAGCAGGAAATAAATTACCATAAATGAAAAAATTAAAGTAACTAACTAATTACTATTTTAGTTGGTTACTTTTTATATTAAGCGTATGAAAATTTCGTAGTTAACATACTGGGTATGGTAAAATTAGAATTAATAGGTGGTGGATTTGATTTGGAAAACAAATATGAGCATGTTTATCGTGAAATTAAAGCGAAAATTGTCGCGGGTGAATATGAAGTAAACGATAAATTAATGACTGAATCACAGTTAATGTCGATTTACGAATCTAGTCGTTATGCGGTTCGTAAAGCAATTGGTGATTTAGAGAATGCAGGGTATGTCTACCGAATACAAGGTGGCGGTATCTTCGTTAATGATTGGCATACTGTAAAAAAAGTGACACAAAATAATAAAATAATTGGTGTCATGACGACACATATTGCTGATTATATTTTTCCAAATATTATCACTGGAATAGATCGTATTATTTCTGAAGAGGGATATACAATCATGCTAAGTAATACGCTTGATAATGCTGAAAAAGAACGATATAGCCTTTTAAGAATGCTTGAAATGAATTTATCTGGACTAATCGTAGAACCAACACAAAGCGCATTAATAAATAAAAATAAGGATTTATACGAAAAGATAGTGGCGCAAAAAATACCAGTCCTTTTTATTAATGCACATTATGAAAACTTGGAAATTCCATACTTAGAGTTAAATGATTTTAATGGTAGTGAGGTTGCTACAGAGCATTTGATAAATGAAGGACATGGAAAAATACTTGGTATTTTTAAAGTGGATGATAAACAAGGTCAGTTAAGAATGAATGGATTCGTGCAAGCTTATATGGAACATTCAGCTATTTCATACCAAAGTGAGATATTGATGTACCAATCTGCTGATTCAATGCAAAATATCTATAAAAAAATTGAAAAGATTCTGCATAGATCGGATCATCCAACCGCGATTGTTTGTTACAATGACCAGCTTGCCATTAAATTAATAGATATTGTTAAGTCGATGGGAATGAAAATTCCTGAAGATATCTCAATTGTTGGTTTTGATGATTATCAATTATCAAAATATATGTCACCTAAATTAACAACAATTAGACATCCAAAGGAAAAAATGGGCCGAGAAGCTGCGACGATGTTATTAAAAATGATTAATTCTAAAACAATGTCGGCGAAATCTGTCGTATATGATGCAAAGCTAATCATTCGAGAAAGCGTTAAAAATAGGAATTAAAGCATGATAAGTATTACTCAAATTTGAGTAATACTTATTTTTTTGAAATTCATTCGAACAAATAAAAATAACTATTGATTTGTTCGAATGAATGTGAGAAAATGACCTTGTTGATAAATGCAAACGTTTTCAGAAAACGGTTGCTGTAGGTTTTTCGGTTGGTCGTACCAATCGGACAATAAAATTTGGAGGTGTCATATGCAAAAAGAAAAGAAAATATCTAGTAAGTTTATTTACTTTTTTGGGTCATTCGGAGGAATTTTGTTCGGATACGATATCGGGGTTATGACGGGGGCTTTACCATTCTTGCAAAAAGATTGGGCTCTTCAAAATAGTGCCGGAACCGTTGGTTGGATTACTTCAGGAGTTATGTTCGGTGCCATCTTTGGTGGCGCGTTAGCCGGTAAGCTTTCAGATAAGCTAGGTCGACGTAAAATGATTTTGATGTCAGCTATTATTTTCGTTATTGGTTCATTACTCGCATCATTCTCACCAAATAATGGCCAAATGTATTTAATTATTGTTCGTATTTTCCTTGGACTAGCAGTTGGTGCTTCATCAGCATTAGTACCAGCATACATGTCAGAAATGTCTCCGGCTAAATTACGAGGACGACTATCAGGAATTAATCAAACAATGATTGTTTCCGGAATGTTACTTTCATATATTATGGATTTTCTATTAAAAGATTTACCTGAAGCATGGGCATGGCGCGTTATGCTTGGCTTAGCAGCAGTACCAGCTGTTGTTTTATACTTTGGGGTTTCACGTTTACCAGAATCACCTCGTTTCTTAGTTAAAACAAATAAAGTTGATGAAGCTCGCCAAGTATTAACTTGGATTCGTCCAGCTAATGAAGTTGAACAAGAATTAGCTGATATTCAAACTACTGCGGGTGAAGAAAATCATATTGAAAAAACATCAATGGTTCAATTATTCACAGGTAAATATCGTTACTTAGTTATGGCCGGTGTTGGTGTTGCTGCATTCCAACAATTCCAAGGGGCTAACGCAATCTTCTATTACATTCCTTTAATTGTTGAAAAAGCAACTGGGAATGAAGCAAGTTCAGCACTAATGTGGCCAATTATTCAAGGGATTATCCTTGTCTTAGGTTCACTCTTATTCTTAGTTATTGCAGATAAATTTAAACGTAGAACACTTTTAATTCTTGGCGGTTTAGTAATGGGACTATCATTTATCTTACCTACAATCATTAACATGGTTGTACCAAATACGAGTCCTATGATGATTGTTGTTTTCTTATGTATCTACGTTGCATTCTACTCATTTACATGGGCTCCACTTACATGGGTATTAGTTGGTGAATTATTCCCATTAGCTGTTCGTGGAAGTGCTTCAGGAATTGCATCTTCAGCTAACTGGATTGGATCATTCTTAGTAGGACTATTATTCCCTATTATGACAGCTTCAATGCCACAAGATGCTGTGTTCGCAATCTTCGGAATCATTTGTTTATTAGGTGTTCTATTCATTCGTTTCTTCGTTCCAGAAACACGTGGTCGCTCATTAGAAGAAATTGAAAAAGAAGGTACAAGAAATTAAGTAACCTATACGTTAGGAGTGTAATTGATATGGATTTAGTAAAAACATCTCAAGCAATAAAAAATGGTCAAGTTTCACTTGGAATTGAATTAGGCTCAACACGTATCAAAGCAGTTTTAGTTACGGACGATTTTAAGACAATTGCAACAGGGAGCTTCAATTGGGAAAACCAATTGGAGGATGGTCTTTGGACTTATTCTCTTGAACAAGTTTGGACGGGGATTCAAGCTAGTTATAGACAAATGGCTGCAAATGTTCAAAGCAAATACCATGAATCATTAACAAAAATAGATTCAATTGGTATCAGTGCTATGATGCATGGTTACCTTGTCTTTTCGAAATCTGATGATTTATTAGTTCCCTTTAGAACATGGAGAAATAATAATACAGAACAATCAGCTGATGAATTAACAGAGTTGTTAAACTTCAATATTCCACAACGTTGGAGTATTGCACATCTTTATCAAGCTGTTTTAAATAATGAAGCCCATGTAAATGACATTGGTCATTTAGAAACATTAGCTAGTTATGTTCATTATATGTTATCTGGTAAAAAAGTTATCGGAATTGGGGATGCCTCTGGTATTTTCCCAATTGATGAAAAAACAGGCACATACTCAGCTGATTTATTAGATAAATTCAGTGGTATTGAAAAAGTTTCTGCTTATGATTGGGATATTAAAGACATCCTACCTACTGTTTTGAGAGCTGGTGAAAATGCTGGATCATTAACAGATACAGGAGCTAAATTACTTGATGTTAGTGGCAAACTTGAAAGTGGTAGCTTGATGGCACCACCTGAAGGTGACGCAGGTACAGGGATGGTTGGGACCAACAGTGTACGTAAGAGAACAGGTAATATCTCAGTTGGAACCTCTGCTTTTTCTATGACTGTTTTAGATCAGCCTATGAAAAAAGTGTACAAAGATATTGATATTGTAACAACACCAAGTGGTGCGCCAGTTGCAATGGTTCATGTTAATAATAGTTCGTCAGATATTAATGCATGGGCTTCAATCTTTGGCGAGTTCGCAGCAAAACTAGGTGTTCATTTAACACCAGATCAGTTGTATGAACGATTATTCTTAGAATCAACTCATGCTGATGCCGATGCAGGTGGATTAATGAATTATAGTTACTTATCAGGTGAAAATATTACACATATGCCTGAAGGTCGTCCATTATTTGTTCGAACACCTAACAGTAACTTTACATTACCTAACTTCATCAAGACGCAATTATATGCGGCATTTGCACCACTTAAGATTGGAATGGATATTTTAAGTCAAGAAGAACATATCCAAACTGATGTAATGATTGCTCAAGGTGGTATTTTAAAAACAGCTGTAATCGGACAACAAGTATTAGCTAATACGTTGAATATTCCAATTACGGTTATGAATACTGCTGGTGAGGGTGGACCTTGGGGAATGGCTGTCTTAGCAATATTTGCTAAGAAAAATAATAACGGTCAAAGCTTAGAAGACTTCTTAGATCATGAAGTTTTTGTAGACCCAGAAAGTATGACGTTAAGCCCAGAACCTGAAGGTGTAGAAGGTTACAATACATTTATAGCTAGATACGAAGCTGGCTTGTCTATTGAGTCAGAGGCAATAAAAAAAATTAAGGAAGAAAAGAGGAACTAGTATATATGTTAGAAAAGCTAAAACAAGAAGTGTACGATGCTAACATGCTGTTACCTAAGTACAACTTAATTACCTTTACATGGGGTAACGTGAGTGGAATCGATCGTGAAAAAGGGTTATTCGTCATCAAACCATCTGGTGTTGATTACGATGATTTAAAACCTGAAGATATGGTTGTTGTTGATTTAGACGGTAAGAAAATTGAGGGTGATATGAATCCCTCAAGCGATACAGAAACGCATCGCATTCTATACAATAACTTCCCTAATATTAAAGGTGTCGTTCATACTCACTCACCTTGGGCTGTTTCATTCGCACAAGCAGGCTTGGATATTCCAGCAGCCGGTACAACACATGCAGATACCTTTTATGGCTCAGTTCCAGCAAGCCGTATCATGAATGAAGCTGAAGTTGTCACAGAATATGAAAAACAAACAGGTGACGTGATTGTCGAAACGTTCAAAAAACGTGGACTCGATCCTGATCAAATTCCAGCTGTTTTGGTTAATGATCATGGTCCATTTACATGGGGTACATCTGCTTTAGATGCTGTGCATAATGCTGTTGTCTTAGAAGAAGTTGCAAAGATGACTTATCATACATTGCAATTGAATCCACATGCAATTGACATGCCACAATACTTATTGGATAAGCATTTCCTAAGAAAACATGGTAAAAATGCATATTATGGTCAAATTAAACACTAAAACACGTTTTTAAAAATAATAAACTATTAGGAGGAATTATATTATGTTAAAAGTTAGTGAAAAAGAATTTTGGTTCGTTGTCGGTAGTCAAGGTTTATACGGTCAAGATGTTTTAGACGTTGTTCAAGGTGATGCAGAAAAAATTATTGATAATTTAAATGCTAGTGGTTCACTACCATACAAAATTGTCTTTAAAGAAGTTGCAACAACTGCTGAAGTTATTACTAACATCATGAAAGAAGCTAACTTTGAAGACAAAGTTGCTGGTGTGATTACTTGGATGCATACTTTCTCACCTGCTAAAAACTGGATTCGTGGAACAAAATTATTACAAAAACCATTGCTACATTTAGCAACACAATTTGGTGAAAATATTCCTTGGTCAACAATTGATATGGATTACATGAACACAAACCAAAGTGCTCATGGAGACCGTGAATACGGCTTTATCAATGCTCGTCTTCAAAAACATAATAAAGTTGTTGTTGGTTACTGGAAAGATGAAGCAGTTCAATCACAAATTGCTGACTGGATGGATGTTGCTGTTGCTTACGGTGAAAGTTTCAACATTAAAGTTGCTCGTTTTGGCGATAACATGCGTAATGTTGCCGTTACAGATGGTGATAAAGTTGAAGCACAAATCAAATTTGGTTGGACTGTAGATTACTTTGGTATTGGTGATTTAGTTGCTGAAATGAAAGAAGTAACTGACGCTGAAATTAATGCAACATATAAAGAATGTGAAAGTATGTACGATATGGTTGTTGGCGACAACGATCCTGCCTTCTACGAAGACCATGTTAAAGAACAAATTAGAATTGAAATTGCTTTACGTAAATTTATGGAACGTGGTGGCTACAATGCATTCACATCTAACTTCGAAGATCTTTGGGGCATGAAACAATTACCAGGTATGGCTGTTCAACGTTTAAACGCTGAAGGTTATGGTTTCGCTGGTGAAGGTGACTGGAAGACTGCTGCAATCGACCGTTTGATGAAGGTTCTTGCACATAATAAAGCTACTGGATTTATGGAAGATTACACGTATGATTTACGTGCGGGTCATGAAGTAACTCTTGGTTCACATATGTTAGAAGTTGATCCTACATTAGCTTCAACAAAACCACGCGTGGAAGTACATCCATTAGGTATTGGTGACCGCGAAGATCCAGCTCGTTTGATCTTTGATGGTTCAAATGGTAAAGGTGTCGTTGTTTCAATGTCTGACTTTGGTACTGAATACAAATTATTAATTAACTCTGTTGAAGGTCAAAAACCAGAAGTTGAAGCTCCTAACTTGCCAGTAGCTCGTCAATTATGGATTCCAGAACCAAGTTTTAAAGAAGGCGTTCATTCATGGATTGAAAATGGTGGTGGTCATCATACTGTTCTTTCAATGAACGTGAAGGAACAACAAGTTGTTGATCTTGCTAAGATGTTTGATCTTGAATATGTTGAAATTAAAAAATAATTAATATTTTAAAGGATATCGCTGTTAAAGCGATATCCTTTTTTTGTGTAAGAAGAGTAATCAAATATGATTTATATCAAATAAAATCGGTGCTTACGAAAATAAAGATTCGTAAGCACCGATTTAGATTTCTAATGATAATAATTGAGAATTTTATCTGCATCTGAAAAAATAATCTCAGACTTTCGTGTTATAGATTTCCATCCACAATTTGTTCTAAAGTTGTTTTTGAAGGGATAAAGAATAAATTACCGGTTTCAGCGGTACTGAAATCTAATAATCGATCACTTTTACTTTCGAACATATTAATGAGCATTCGATTAGTTACTGCAAAATGACGTGCGTAACCAATGAAGTATGTCCCTGTAATGTCTTTCCCAGGTTCTGAGAAGGGAACGTTCATACGGACAATTTTATGCTCAATGCCATCTTTCATATCTTGTGAAGCAACGTTATGAGAATTTGGTAATTTTTCTTCGTCAGTTAATTCTAAATCAGAATCTTTCTTCCGACCAATTGCTTTTTCTTGGTCTTCAGTCTTTAAGGCATTCCAAGCGGCCATATTATGGATATACTTTTGAGCAAAAGCATAAGAACCGTTTGTAAAATCAGGATCTTCGCCCCCAATAACGGCGTAATCGAGTGCTTCATTAACATCTGGGTTTTCAGTACCATCAATGAAACCAATAACGGCGCGGCCTTCAAAATAACGGAAGCCGTGTGTTTCATCTTCTACAGTTGTGACATCCTTAATGAAAAGCATAAATTGCGCCATAACTTCATAGACAACAGCACTTTCACCAGCGCGAACATGAAAGAATAAATCGCCAGGAGTTGAAATGGCAGTGTATTTAGGCCCAACAATTTCTTTAAAATGGGTAAGTTCAACAGGTTTGATAGCATCAGGGAAAAGATAATCCCAAGCATCAGAGCCAAAACCAAAGGCAACTTTTAAGTTAGCTTTTGGATAACGAACGTTCATACTACGGATGATGGCCGGAATACGGTCAGATAGCTCTTGAACTGCTTCTAATTCAACTTTTTGATCTTTGTGATTTAAGTTTAGAATGGTGAAATTAACAGCTTCACCTAAATCTTTATAAACATCTTGTGTTAACTTTTCGTTTACTGACATAATAAATGCTCCTTAGACTTTTAATTTCCTTTAACGATTATAACCATTTTACCTGCATTATGTGGTGAATTTAATTGTTTATGGGTTTCAATAATATCGGTTAAATTAAAGTGATATTTTTTTGCTATTTTAATTTCTAATTCATCTTGCATCATTAAATCTGTTAAGAAAGTTAGCGTGTCACTATCTTTTAACTCTTTAACATTCTCAACAAGGTAGTAATCTGCGAGTGGCTTTGATGCTTGAACAGAGTCGGTTGGAACGCTAACTAACGATACCATTCTGCCGTTTGTCTTCAATGCTTTGACGCCTACCTCACTGCCAAGACCGCCAGGAGTTGCATCAACAACAATGTCAGCCATATCTTTAAAAGTTTCGGCGGGATTTTCTTTATCGTAGGCGCTATAATGATCTGCACCTAGTCGACGAACATAGGGTTCGTTGGTGCTTGAACCACTAGCGAGAACAGTTAATTCCATCAATTTAGCAAGTTGCACTAAAATCGATCCGACACTTCCAGAAGCGCCTTCAATAAAGATGGTTTCACCAGCCCTTGCTTTTGCAAAAAAGTTCAAAATATTGTATGCCGCTATACCAGGTGTTGGTAGCCCAGCAGCTTCAGCAATCGTCATATTATCAGGTCGCTTAGCAATATGTGATGTAAAGACGACAAGTTCTTCTGCGTAGCCACCGAAAGCCTTATGAACAACAACAGCATCACCGATATTAAAATGAGTAACTTCATCGCCAATTTCAGTAATAATACCCGTTACGTCACCTCCAGGTACAATTGGAAATGGTAAAGGCATAACGTCTTTCATATAACCGGCACGTAAAATTGCATCAAATGGGTTAATGCCAATCGCTTCGATTGAAACCCTAACCTGTTTTGATTTAAGCGCTACTTCTGGATTAACTTTTAATTCCTCAAATACGGTTGCGTCACCATATTGGTTAAAGCCAAATGCTTTCATAAGTATAACCTCCCTAGATTAAAATCATATTGGTACTAGTCCCAATATACCATAATTTTAAGAAAAGGTTTACAAAACGAGGGAGAATAACAAATTTTGTAACAATGTATTTTGCGCAATCTAATTGACAACGTATTTTTGAAGATGTATAATATCCATATTGGTAAATGATAGCGTTTTCATAAATAATTAAAAAGAAAGAATGTGAGTTATTTGGAAAAATATATTTTATCTATTGATGAAGGAACGACAAGTACAAGAGCAATTATATTTAATCACAAAGGTCAGAAAGTTTCTGATGCACAACGCGAATTTCCACAATATTTTCCTCAACCTGGCTGGGTTGAGCACAATGCAAATGAGATATGGAACGCAGTATTATCGACAATCGCAAATACATTTATCGATTCCGGGATTAAACCTAAGCAAATAGCAGGAGTTGGGATTACCAACCAACGTGAAACAACTGTTATCTGGGATAAGAAAACGGGATTACCCATCTACAACGCAATTGTTTGGCAATCACGTCAAACGGCAGAAATTGCGGAACAATTAAAACAAGATGGCTATGATGAATTAATTCATGAAAAGACAGGATTACTGATAGATGCCTACTTCTCAGCAACTAAAATTCGTTGGATTTTAGATCATGTTGATGGCGCCCAAGAAAGAGCCGAAAAAGGCGAATTACTTTTTGGAACTATTGATACTTGGTTAACATGGAAATTATCAGGTGACGAAACACATGTAACTGATTATTCTAATGCTAGTCGGACAATGTTATTTAACATTCATGATTTGAAGTGGGATGAAGAAATTCTAAAAATTATGAATATTCCAGCAGTTATGTTACCAGAAGTTAAATCAAATTCTGAAGTTTACGGACATACGAAAGATTATCATTTTTATGGTAGTGAAGTGCCAATTTCAGGAATGGCTGGAGATCAACAAGCTGCTTTGTTTGGTCAAATGGCATTTGAACCAGGAATGGTTAAGAATACTTATGGAACAGGTTCATTTATTGTCATGAATACAGGGACAGAACCTAAATTATCTAAAAATAATTTATTAACGACAATTGGTTATGGGATTAATGGTAAAGTTTATTACGCTTTGGAAGGTAGTATCTTCGTTGCTGGTTCAGCAATTCAATGGTTAAGAGACGGGATGCGCTTGGTGGAACATGCACCAGACACAGAACAAGCAGCTAAAGAATCGACGAATGATAATGAAGTTTATGTTGTACCTGCCTTTACAGGATTGGGAGCACCTTATTGGGATCCTGATGCACGAGGTTCAGTCTTTGGAATTACTCGTGGAACAACACGTGAAGATTTCATTAAAGCAACGTTACAATCATTGGCTTACCAAACTAGAGATGTTGTGAAAACAATGGAACTAGATACGGGAATTAAAATTCCGTTACTAAAAGTTGATGGTGGTGCAGCTAAGAATGATTATCTGATGAATTTCCAAGCAGATATTTTAAATACACCTATCGAACGTGCTCATGACCTTGAGACAACTGCTTTAGGAGCAGCCTTCTTAGCTGGATTAGCCGTTGGTTATTGGAAAGACCTAGAAGAACTCAAAGCTGAGTATACTGAAGGGGATATTTTTAAACCAACAATGCCTGTGGAAGAAAGCGAAGATCTATACGCAGGTTGGCAACAAGCGGTTGAAGCAACTCGAGTATTTAAACATAAACCAATGAAGAAAAACAATAAATAAGGGGGATACAACTATGTCATTTTCAGCAACATCAAGAAAACAAGATATCGAACGATTAAAGAATGAAGAATTGGATTTATTAACAATTGGTGGTGGTATCACCGGTGCCGGCGTTGCTATTCAAGCAAGTGCTATGGGTTTAAATAACGGATTAATTGAAATGCAAGATTTCGCTGAAGGAACATCATCGCGTTCAACAAAATTAGTTCATGGTGGTATTCGTTACTTGAAGACATTCGACGTCGGAGTTGTTTCTGATACTGTTCAAGAACGTGCAGTGGTTCAACATATTGCACCACATATTCCACGTCCACAATCAATGTTATTGCCTATTTATGATGAACCCGGCGCAACTTTTGATATGTTCTCAGTAAAAGTTGCAATGAATTTATATGATCAATTGGCAGGTGTTGTTGATCCTCAATGGGTTAACTACACAATTTCTAAAGCAGAAGTTTTACAACGCGAACCACAATTAAAATCTGATAAATTAATGGGTGGCGGTGTCTACCTTGATTTTAAGAATAATGATTCACGTTTAGTTATTGAAAATATCAAAAAAGCACATGAAGATGGCGGCTTGATGGTTAGTCGTATCAAGGCTTTAGACTTATTGCATGCTGACGGTAAAATTACTGGTGTTCATGTATTAGATTTAATTAGTGGCGAAGAATTTGATATTCATGCTAAATATGTTATTAATACAACGGGTCCATGGTCTGATTTTATCCGTAAAATGGATACTGATGAAGATTTTGTACCACAAATGCGCCCAACAAAAGGTGTTCATTTAGTTGTTGATTCTAAAAAATTAAATGTACCACAACCAACATACTTTGATTCTGGAAAACAAGATGGTCGTATGATCTTCGTTGTGCCAAGAGAAGATAAAACATATTTTGGAACAACAGATACTGATTTCCATGGTGATTTTGAACATCCTCGTGTTGAACAAGAAGATGCTGATTACTTACTTGATATTATTAACGAACGTTTCCCAACAGCTAATGTCAAAATTAGTGATATTGAATCAAGTTGGGCTGGATTACGTCCATTGATTTCATCAAACGGAAGTTCAGATTACAATGGTGGAAACTCAGGTAAAATTAGTGAGAAGAGTTTCAATGATGTTATTAACGTTATTGAACGTTTTGAAAAAGATGAAGTAACTAAAACAGATGTTGAAGATGTCTTGAATGATTTGGAAAGTACACTTTCTGAAGATAAGACAAGTGCATCACAAGTTTCACGTGGAAGTTCATTGACTATTTCAAAAGATGGCTTATTAACATTAGCTGGTGGTAAAATTACAGATTACCGTAAGATGGCTGCCGGTGCCATGGCTGCAATTACAAAATTATTGAAAGATAATTATAGTCAAGAATTCAATGCGATTGATTCTAAAAACTTACCTGTTTCAGGTGGTGATATTGATCCTAACAACGTTGAAGCAACAATTAGTTTCTTCGCAAAACAAGGAATGGACAATGGGTTGACTGAAGAAGAAGCTACAGTATTTGCTAACTTATTTGGTTCAAATGCAGCACGTGTATTTAGTCAAATGACTCACGTTAAAGCAGCAGAAGGACTTTCTTTAGGTGAAACAGCTAGTCTTCACTATTCAATGGAAGAAGAAATGACGTTAACACCAACTGATTACTTAATGCGTCGTACTAACCATATTCTTTTCCATCGCGATACATTAGATGCTGTTAAAGTTGGCGTAATTAACGAAATGGCAAGTTACTATAGCTGGACTAAAGAAGAAAAAGCAAAACAAACTGCAGATTTAGATGCAACAATTGCAGAATCAGATATGAATTACTTAAAATAACCATCAAAAATAGGGGTGAGTGTGATGACAACAAGTCTTATGACGCAACTTTTGGGTGAATTTTTAGGCACAATGATTTTAGTATTATTAGGTAATGGGGTTGTTGCTGGTGTTTCGTTACGTAAGTCAAAAGCTGAAGGTGCTGGTTGGATTGCAATCACATTAGGTTGGGGAATTGCCGTAACCTTGGGTGTCTATGCGTCAGCCTTTATGGGACCAGGACATTTGAATCCAGCTGTAACTTTGGCAATGGCAATTGTTGGTAAGATTGCTTGGTCTTCTGTATTACCATATATGGTTGTCCAGGTTGCTGGTGGTATCGTTGGTGCTTTTCTGGTATGGGTTCAATACATGCCACATTGGAAAGAGACGAAAGATTCTGATGCAATATTTGGATCATTCGCAACTGCTCCTGCAATAAAAAGTAATCTATATAACTTTTTAAGTGAATTAATTGGGACATTTGTCTTAATCTTTAGTTTGCTAGCATTCACAAAAGGTAACTTTACAGATGGTTTAACACCAGTCGTTGTTGGTATCTTAATTGTTGGTATTGGTCTTTCACTTGGTGGGACAACTGGTTATGCAATTAATCCGGCCCGTGATTTAGGTCCTCGTATTGCACATGCTATTTTACCAATTGCGAACAAAGGTGGATCAGATTGGTCATATAGTTGGGTACCAATTTTCGGACCATTTGCTGGCGCAGTGATTGCCGCAGGGTTATTCTTAGCTGTAGCATAGGTTAAATGTCTGAAATAATTTATTATTAAGTTAAACCTCTATTATTGAATTTTAATTCAATAATAGAGGTTTTTTATAGTAAATTTTAAAGGGTATTTTTATTGTATATTGATAAATTATGCGATATAATAATTTTTCAATCGTATTTATACGAATAGATTAAGCATAATAAAGGATGTGTAACAGTGACTGTATCTTACTTAAGACTGGCAACGCCAGAAGACTTACCAGCAATTACAGGAATTATTGAGGAAGCAAAAGCTTACCTTAAAGAACAGGGAATTGACCAATGGCAAGGTGCTTACCCGGCGGCGAACCATTTAGAACAAGATATTAAAGATCAATTGACTTATGTCTTAATGGTTGGAGATGAAATCGCAGGAACTGCTGCACTTTGGCTAGGAATAGATCCTATGTATCTTAACATTGAAGATGGCGAATGGATTAATGGCCCACAAGCACGTTATTCGGCTATTCATCGAGTTGCTGTTTCTTCAAAATTTAGAGGTCAACGTTTATCAGAAAAAATGATTTCAGGCTTATTAACAATTGCGAGATCATTGGGTTACAAAGATGTTCGCGTTGATACACATCCTGAAAATAAAGGGATGCAACATGTCATTACCTCAAATGGATTTGATTATAAAGGTATCATTCATATGGAAGATGGCGTTAACTCAGCACGATATGCTTACCAAATTATTTTAAAATAAAACGTTTAAGACAGCGAATGATATCGCTGTCTTTTTTTGTGAAAAAAGTAACAATTTGAATTTTGATAAGGTATACTAGTATCAATATGAAGGAGGGATTTTTTTGATTTCAACAGCAACGACTTTAGCGGGTTCAAATTTTGATAATTGTATGATGAATGCATCGGGTGTTTATTGTATGGATAGCGACGAATTACTTGCCGTCGAAAGTTCTAAGGCGGCAACTTTTGTAACGAAGAGTGGCACGCTTCAACCACGTAAGGGTAATCCAGAACCTCGTTATTTTGAAACAGAATTCGGTAGTATTAATTCAATGGGCTTACCAAATAATGGCGTTGATTACTATTTAGATTTTGTCTCTCAAAATCAGATAAACCATCCTGGTAAAACATACTTTTTATCAATTACGGGTTTTAATCTAGCGGAAGATCTCGAGTTACTTCAAAAAGTAACAGATTCAGATTTTGCAGGAATTGTTGAATTAAATTTATCTTGTCCTAATGTACCAGGAAAGCCCCAAACGGGTTATGACTTTGAAACAGTTGATGCGATATTAAAAGCTGTTTTTAATAGTTATCACAAACCGTTAGGAGTTAAATTACCACCGTACTTTGATATTATTCATTTTGATCAAATGGCTGCTATTTTAAATAAATATCCATTGTCTTATGTCAATAGTATCAATAGTATTGGGAATGGACTATATATTAATGATGATACAGAAACGGTCGTTATTAAACCCAAGCAAGGTTTTGGTGGTATTGGCGGCGAATATGTTAAGCCGACTGCTTTAGCTAATGTACATGCGTTCTATCAACGATTAAATAAGAATATTCAAGTAATCGGAACTGGTGGCATTCAAACTGGTAAAGATGTTTTTGAACATATTCTATGTGGAGCAAGTATGGTGCAAGTTGGAACAGCGTTGATGGTTGAAGGACCCGCTGTTTTTGAACGACTAACAACTGAGCTAGAAGAAATTATGGCAGAAAAAGGGTACCAAAGTATTGAAGATTTTAGAGGAAAATTGAATTATTTATAGGGATGAGATAGGGAAAATTATACCAACTTTATACGAAGGTATATGGGCAAACAGCTGAAATTAGTCATGGACTAATGGACTATAGACGTAACGATATTTAGCTTTAAATGGAATGAGATAATTTACCTAATTAAATGGTGAATTATCTCATTTTTAATTAATAGAATAGTGTTAGTAGTAGTTAATATTTATAGATAAAAAAATATTAGTAGTTATGTGTGCAAACGCTTGCACAATGCTTTATTCAGTGCTATTATTTAGACAAGATAAGTTGGGTGCAACATAAAAGGGGAGTTTAATATGACAGATTACATTACAAGCGATTTAGAAAAAGATATTACCGTTATTAATGCTTTTGATTTAGAAAAAGATGCAGAAAAGATTATTCCAAAGGGTGGATTTGGTTATATCTCTAGTGGAGCTGGAGATTTGTATACTTTAGAAGAAAATATAAAGGCATTTAATCATAAACTAATTAGACCTAGAGTGTTACAAGAAATTGATCATCCCGATACAAAAACAACTATTTTCGGAGATGAAATCACATCGCCTATTATTATGGCACCAGTTGCTGCACATGCATTAGCTCATGTTAAAGGTGAAATTGATAGCGCTAAGGGTGTTTCAGATTATGGTTCAATCTACACAGCAAGTTCATTTGCAACGAAATCATTTAAAGAAATATCAAGTCAAGCTAATGGTCAACCACAATGGTTCCAATTCTATATGAGTAAAGACGATGGTATTAATCGTAATATTATGGATGAAGCAAAAGCTAATGGGGTTAAAGCAATTGTTTTAACTGCTGATGCAACTGTTGGTGGTAATCGTGAAACAGATAAACGTAATGGATTCACTTTCCCACTAGCAATGCCAATTGTTCAAGCTTATCAAAGTGGTGTTGGTCAAACAATGGATGCTGTTTATGGTTCAGCAAAGCAACGCTTAAGTCCAAAAGATGTTGAATTCTTAGCAGAATATTCAGGTTTACCTGTCTTTGTTAAAGGAATCCAAGGTGGAGAAGATGCAAGTGTTGCAATTAATTCAGGTGCTGGTGGCGTCTGGGTTTCAAATCATGGTGGTCGTCAAATTGATGGCGGAATCGCTGCATTTGATGCACTTCAAGAAGTAGCAGAAACTGTTGATAAGCGTGTGCCTGTTGTCTTTGATAGTGGTGTAAGACGTGGAGCTCATGTTTATAAAGCCTTAGCAAGTGGTGCAGACTTAGTTGCAATCGGTCGCCCAGTTGTTTATGGCTTGGCACTTGGTGGTCATAAAGGTGTTCAAAATGTCTTTAATTACTTCCAACATGAATTAGAATTAACAATGCAATTAACTGGAACGCATAATATTGATGAAGTTAAACGTACTAAATTAATCGATAATCCTTACGGAAATTAAAAAAATATAAAAGTTAGTTAGCACTTAAAAACTGTTAGATTGGTTGTTAAAACCTTTTTAACAGTTTTTTTATTTTTGAAAATAGTCAAAACACGAACTTTAAATGTTAATAAATCTACAAAAGTGCGTATTTTGTATTGATTTTTTATTTAATTCGCGTAATATACTGTACATAATATAAAAAATCACAACATAGGGAGATTATATTGCATGAATAATACAGAGGGAAAATCAGGTATTTTTGATCGGTTATTTCATATTAATGAGTCAGGTTCAACGGTTAAACGTGAATCAATGGCTGGATTAACAACTTTCGTATCTATGGCTTATATATTATTCGTTAATCCTCAAGTTTTGGGCGCTGCGGGTATGGACAAAGGAGCTGTGTTTACAGCAACAGCAATATCTGCCGCGTTCGGTTGTTTCTTGATGGCATTCTTAGCTAATTATCCTATCGCAATTGCTCCAGGATTAGGTGACAATGCATTCTTTACTTATTCAGTTGTTATTGGAATGGGTATTCCATGGCAAACGGCAATGGCCGGTGTTGTGGTTGCCTCAATTATCTTTATGCTTATTACGTTCTTTAAAATTCGTGAAATTGTGATAGATGCAATTCCACATGACTTAAAATTAGCAATGGCCGCAGGTATTGGGTTGTTTATCGCTTTTGTTGGATTACAAGAAGGTGGACTTATCATTGGAAACCAATCAACATTGGTCGCGATTGGTTCACTAACGGTGCCAACTACATGGCTGACAATTTTTGGACTCGTTGTGATTGTTATCTTAATGGCTAAAAAAATTCCTGGCTCAATCTTTATTGGAATGGTTGCGACAACTATTTTAGGGTTAGTTATGGGACTTATCAAATTACCAACACATATTATTTCTTCTGTTCCAAGTTTGGCACCAACATTTGGAGTAGGGGTTGAAAATTTACATAAAATTAACTCACTTCAACTTTGGTCTGTTGTTTTAATATTCTTGATGGTAGCCTTTTTCGATACGGCGGGAACTTTAATCGGGTTAGCTACTCAAGCAGGATTTATGAAAAATAATAAAATGCCACGAGTTGGTCGCGCGTTATTATCTGATTCTGCTTCAATGTTAGCCGGATCTGTTCTGGGAACAACACCAACTGCTGCTTATGTTGAATCATCAGCTGGAATTGCAGTTGGGGGAAGAACTGGACTGACATCATTAGTTGTCGGGTTTATGTTCGTTCTAAGTTTATTCTTTTCACCACTTCTGACAGTTGTGACATCACAAGTGACGGCGCCCGTTTTAATCGTTGTTGGTATTTTAATGGCACAATCATTAAAGGGTATTGATTGGGGTCGATTTGAAGTAGCAGTACCAGCATTTTTAATGGTTGTCGGAATGCCTTTAACTTACAACATCTCGTATGGTATTGCCTTTGGTTTCGTATTATACCCAATTACAATGATGGCAGCAGGTCGTAGAAAAGAAATCGGGCCTGTAATGTATATCTTGTTCTTTGTATTCCTATTCTTACTTTACGTATTAAATATTCTTCAATAACATATAAAATTGATGGGTGGATAACTAAATGACACAGACGTTAGCACAGTTAAAAGACTATATTTCTGCAGGTGCAGCAAAAATTCCTGCAGATTTAGTAATCGAAAATGGCAAGTTAGTTAATGTTATGACAAGTGAGATTTATCAAGCAAATGTAGCTATCTATAAAGAGAAAATTGTTGCGATAGGTAATATTGAAGCTTATATCGGCAATGATACGGAACATATAGATGCAACTGGAAAGTATATAACGCCAGGATTAATTGACGGACATATTCACGTTGAATGTAGCAAAATGAGTATGACAAGTTTTGCTAATGCTGTTGTACCTTTTGGAACAACGAGTATTATTTCTGGTTTAGATGAAACAATATCAGTTGCCGGACTAGAAGGTGTTCAAGAAGTTTTTAAAGAGGTAGAAAAATTACCGCTTAATTTATTTTGGGGTGCACCATATAAGACACCATATACAATTCCAAAATCAACAATTGCTTTTAACATCGATTCAGATGTTCAAGAAACAATTCAAAAATGGACAGAATGTTACGGTATCTGGGAAACGGTTAGAGAAGCTGTTGAAACACAAGATGAAGATACGTTAAAAACGTTGGTTCACGCACAAAATAATCAC
This sequence comes from Dellaglioa sp. CoH-57-MRSF-21, assembly GCF_056781915.1. The sequence goes on from NZ_JBXAXU010000001.1 coordinate 186,270, forward strand.
CAACCCATTTTCGGTTGTGCACCAATGGCAACCGGATTGAAATTGAATGAGTATTTAGCAAGTGGTGTTCGCTTAGATCATGAAAGTTATAGTCATGAGGAGCTTGTTGAAAAAGCACGGAATGGGATGAATATTTTAATCAGGGAATCATCCGTTACACATTTCTTGGCAGAAAATATTCGAGCAGTTACTGAAGTTAATCCAGCAATTGCACGACATGTTAGTTTCTGTACAGATGATGTAACTGCATCTGATATTTTACAAAAAGGACATCTTGATAACCTTGTTAAATTAGCTATTCAAGCAGGTGTAGAACCAATTACAGCAATTCAAATGGCAACAATAAATAGTGCTGAAGCTTATCGAATTGATGATCAAGTTGGGTCTGTATCGCCAGGAAGACTTGCTGACATATTGATTGTTGATCAGCCAAGTTCATTTAATGTAGAAATGGTTATTAGTCGGGGCAAAGTTGTTGCCAAAAATAAAAAAATAAGTGAAATGTTGATTGCACCAATCAGAAGTAATTTATTTAAAGGCCAGTTGAAGCATGAGTTAACCTCTGAAAAAGATTTTGAATATAAAGTTAATGAAAAAGTAGGAATGGCAACTGTCCAAACAATTAATAGTCAGGGTGCTTTTGTTCGAAAAAGAAAAGATGTTGAATTAACGATAGAAAATAATATCGTACAACCTAGTCCAGAAAAAGATGTCGCTTTAGTTTCTGTATTAGAACGATTTGGTAAAAATGGAAATCAGGCACTTGGATTTACATCTGGATGGGGCTTGAAAAAAGGGGCAATGGCATCATCTTCTGCACCTGATGATAATAATATTGTCGTTATGGGTGTCAATGCAAATGATATGTCGATTGCTACAAATGAATTAATTAAAGCAGGCGGTGGTCAAATTGTTGTTATTGATGGAAAAATTATTTCATTTTTAGCATTACCTGTGGGTGGTATCATGAGCGACTTATTACCAAGTGAAATTGAAACTGGCGAAATTGCGCTAAGAAAAGGGTCAAATTTAATGGGTAGTGATTTACCTGATCCAATATTTTATATGTCATTTTTACCAATTACGGCAATTCCAGATTTGGCAATTACTGATTTAGGCATGGTAGATTGTGTCGCTTTAGAAATAGTTGATCCAATTATTAAGATATCATCTCTTAAAGGATAAGGAGTTATGATGGAAAAAGAAAATTTAAAGAAGTTAATTGATGTTGCTGCTGGCCGAATTCCTGCTGATTTAGTCTTAACTAATGGCAAAATTATTGATGTTTATAATGCACAGGTAATGACTGGGGATGTCGCAATTGTTGATGGCCTTATTGCTGGAATCGGTGGCCAATATGATGGGGATAAGACGGTTGATGTTCATGGTCAATATATTTCACCAGGATTTATTGATCCACATATTCATATAGAATCTGCCTACGTTGGACCAGAAGAGTTTGGCCGTTTAATAACGCCGCATGGGACAACAACGGTCATGGCAGATCCACATGAAATTGTGAATGTAGCGGGCCTAGTTGGACTCGACTATATGATTAATGCAGCTAAAGAAACAGCCCTTAATATCCAATACATGCTGCCTTCATGCGTTCCAGCAACAAAAATGGAAAATTCTGGAGCGGTTATTTCGGCCAAAGACATGATTAAACCACTCACGAATAATGAGACAAGTGGCTTAGCTGAATTTATGGATTTCCCTGGTGTGATTAATGCTGAGAGTGATATTTTAGATAAATTACTGGTCGCAAAAAATTTAAATAAACGAATTGATGGGCATAGTCCTCAAGTTTATGACAAAGATTTAAATGCCTATATTGCCGCAGGAATTCAAAATGATCATGAATGCTCAACCCTTGAAGAAATGCAAAATCGATTAAGCCGTGGTATGTACGTCTTCCTACGTGAAGGATCTGTCACGCATAATTTAAGAACACTATTAAAAGGTGTCACAACCACTAATTCTAGAAGGGCCATTCTATGTGGAGATGATGTCCAAGCGAAAACAATTATTGAAAAGGGTCATTTAGATAATAGTTTGAAAATTTGTATCGAAGAAGGTATAGATCCTTTAGTTGCCATTCAAATGGCGACACTTAATACCGCTGAGTGTTGTGAGCTTAAAGATAGAGGTGCTATTGCACCTGGACTTAGAGCAGACTTAACAATTATTAGTGATTTAACGGATATGCTAATTTCAAGTGTCTATATTGCTGGTGAAAAAGTTGCTGAAGAGGGAAAATATTTACTAGAAACTAAAAGCTATACAATTGATAGTGTCCAATCGTCAGTCCATTTAGCTAACTTTAGTCAAGAAAAATTAGTTCTGCCTCTAACAAGTAATAGAGTTCATGCAATTGAAGTAATTCCTAACGAAGCAATTACAATAGATAGAGAAATTAATGTTAGTCGTGATGAACTAGGTAATTTTATCTACGATTCAAGTATTCCAGTTTCTAAAATTTCAGTTATTGAACGGCACCATGAAACGGGAAATATTTTCACGGGTGTCTTGAAAGATTACGGTATTAAACATGGGGCAATTGCTATTTCTATTGCACATGATTCACATAATTTAATTACAACAGGAACTAATGATCAAGATATGGCGTTGGCAATTGAGACTTTGAAAGATATTCAAGGTGGGATGGTCCTGACAAAAGATAACAAAGTTTTAATATCAATTCCATTGCCAATTGGCGGATTGATGAGTGACCAATCTGGAGAATGGATATCAGAACAGCTTGAACTATTTAATAAAGTTGCTTATAGAGAGCTCGGCATTAATGATACGGTGGATCCTGTGATGACATTAAGCTTTATGTCGTTAGCGGTGATACCGGAATTGAAAATAACTGATATGGGTTTAATTAATATCAATGAATTTAAATTTGAAGATGTTAGTGTGTAAGTCTGTTAAATCAATGATGAACGGTTGCCTTTATATTAAAATTATTGATAATTAGTTTTATTTAAAAAATGAAAGTTTTATCTGATGATTAAATGTGCTAAAATGTACCTGTATTAAAAAATGCAATACAGACGTATTGTAATTTATCTAGGAGGACTTCAAATGTCATTAGTAAATGGTACAAGTATGTTTAACGCTGCTCGTGAAGGTCATTACGCTGTTGGTGCTTTTAACACAAACAACTTAGAATGGACTCGCGGTATTCTTGCTGCAGCCCAAGAAAAAGGTGTTCCAGTTTTAATCCAAACATCAATGGGTGCTGCAAAATATATGGGTGGATATGAATTAGCTTTACACCTTGTTCAAGACACTATTAAATCAATGGGTATCACTGTTCCCGTTGTTATGCATTTAGATCATGGTGATTTTGAAGCTGCTAAAGAATGTATCGAAGTTGGTTACAACTCAGTTATGTTTGATGGTCATGATTTACCATTTGCAGAAAACTTAGAAAAAACAAAAGAAATCGTTGCTTTAGCACATGCTAAAGGTATCTCAGTTGAAGCAGAAGTTGGTTCAATTGGTGGAGAAGAAGATGGAATTGTCGGAGCTGGTGAATTAGCTGACGTTAACGAAGCTAAAGAACTTGCTGCAACAGGAATCGACTACTTAGCTTGTGGAATTGGTAATATTCATGGCCAATACCCAGCTAACTGGACTGGTTTAAACTTCGATCGCTTAGCTGAATTAGCTGCTGTAATCGAACAACCACTTGTATTACATGGTGGTTCAGGTATTCCTAAAGACCAAATCCAAAAAGCTATTAAAATGGGTGTTTCAAAAATCAACGTTAATACTGAATGTCAATTAGTATTCGCTGCTGCTACTCGTAAATATATTGAAGAAGGTAAAGACCAACAAGGTAAAGGTTATGACCCTCGTAAATTATTTGCACCAGGTACAAAAGCAATCACTGATCTTGTTGAAGATCGTATTGAATGGTTCGGTACAAGCGCAGCTAAATAATTTATTATTTAGTTCTTTCAAAAAGAGTTTTCAAAATCGTTATGATTTTGGAAACTCTTTTTTTGTGTCTTGAGAATTGAATGGTCATGGAATTATTAATAAAAGCTAGTTTAATTGGTTATTTGTAAACGTTTGCAATATAATGGAGAAGTACCTAAAACAGACAGAAAAGGGGATACTATGAAAAAAATAATTAATGATCCAAAAAATATTGTAAGTGAAATGGTTAATGGGTTAGTTAAGGCTTATCCACAATACCTACGTAAAATTGATAGTACGGAAGCTATGGTTAGAAGTGATGTGGCATCGATGGAAGATAAAGTTGGACTCATTAGTGGTGGTGGAAGTGGACATGAACCTGCCCATGCTGGTTTTGTAGGTCCCGGTATGTTGTCAGGTGCAGTTGCTGGACAAGTTTTTACTTCACCCACGCCAGACCAAATTTATGAAGCAATCAAAGCTGCTAATCACGGTAAAGGTGTTTTCTGTATTGTGAAAAATTACTCCGGCGATGTCATGAATTTTGATATGGCCAAAGAATTTGCTGAAATAGATGAAATTAAAGTGAAATCAATTGTTGTAGATGATGATATTGCAGTTGAAGATAGTCTATATACACAAGGAAAACGTGGTGTTGCGGGAACAGTGTTCATGCATAAAATATTGGGTGCTGCTGCAGATCAAGGAGCTACATTAGATGAAATAGATGAACTTGCTAAAAAAGTGATGCCAAATATTAAAACAATTGCGATTGCATTGAGTGGTGCGACCGTCCCAGAAGTTGGTAAACCAGGATTTGAACTTGCAGATGATGAAGTTGAATATGGCGTAGGAATTCATGGTGAACCCGGATATCGTCGTGAAAAATTAAAACCTTCTAAGGAATTGGTTGAAGAGTTACTAAGTAAACTAAAAGTTGCATTTGATATGAAATCTGATGATAAATATGCCGTTTTAGTTAACGGATTAGGAGCAACACCGTTAATGGAACAATATATTTTTATGAACGATACGCTTGATCAATTAAATAATAAAAAAGTCGATGTCGCATTTACAAAGGTCGGTAATTATATGACATCATTAGATATGGCTGGAATTTCTTTGACATTATTTAAAATTGAAGATGATAAATGGCTTTCTTATTTAAATTATACGGTAGATACAATCGCTTGGTAAGAGGAGATAATAAAATGCTAACAATTGAAAATACAACAGAATGGTTCCAGATTTTTTCAGAGAAAATAAGTGAAAATAAAGCTTATTTGAGTGAGCTAGATACACCAATTGGTGATGGAGACCACGGAAATAATATGGCTCGTGGTGCCGAAACAATTCAAGATTTATTAAAAAATCAAAAATTTGAATCCTTATCAGACTTATTTAAAAGTGTCGCAATGGCCTTTATTAAATCTGTTGGTGGTGCTTCTGGGCCACTTTATGGAACGGCTTTTATTGAAATGTCTAAATTAAGTAAAGAAACAAATGATCCAGCTAAATTAATAGCTGCGGGACTAGATGGTATTAAAAGACGCGGTGATTCAGATGTTGGAGCTAAAACCATGATTGATGTTTGGAATCCAGTTTTAGGGGATATTAAAATGAAGCAAATAACAGTTGAAAAAATACAAGCAGATGTTGAAGCAACCAAAGAGCTTGTTGCAACAAAGGGACGTGCATCATATCTCGGAGAACGTTCTGTCGGTCATGTTGATCCAGGAGCTATGTCGAGTGGCTATTTATTTGAGGCATTACTGGAAACGGGGGTGCTAGTATGACATATGGGGTTGTAATTGTATCGCATGTTCCTGAAATTGCAGAAGGTATCAAGCGACTATTAGATCAAGTTGCAGCAAGTGTCTCAATCACAACAGCTGGTGGGACTGATGATAACGGAGTTGGTACATCATTTGATAAAATCCAAGCAGCTTTTGACGAAAATAGTGCCGATGAGTTGTTAGCTTTTTATGATTTAGGAAGTGCTAAGATGAATTTAAATATGGTCATGGAATTCACAGATAAAAAAGTTCATCTGTACGATACAGCTTTAATCGAAAGTGCTTATACTGCTGCATCTCTTTTAGAGGCTGATGTTAAATTAGCTGATATTGAGGTTCAACTTGAAGCGTTAAAAATTAAATAGCGTAAAAAAATAACGTTAATCTTAATGATTAACGTTATTTTAGTTAGTCTATAAAGCTAAAGTAATTGCGATAAAGGCCAGTAATGCAGGTAATCCTTGTACTAAAATTATTTTTTTTGCAGATGTTAAACTACCAAAAACAGCAGCAATAAAAACAAATCCTGTAAAAAGCAACAACATTGATTTAAGCGCAGCACCAGTTAGAATGAAAAGTACAATCATTAGACCGATACTAATAAAACCATTGTATAGCCCTTGATTAGCCATTAATACTTTTGATTCTTTCTGATTTAAAAATTCTGGTCTTAATTCAAAGGCTTTTTGAGCGATTGAACTAGTTGAGAAAAATAGTTCAAGAATCATAATAAATAAGTGTTCAAGTGCAACAATCCAAGATAATATAAGTGCAATTAACATAGAAATCTCCCCTTAATCGTTATGGATATAGTATAACGTAATGTAATTGGTAGCACAATCAATCGATTTAATCGCTTACAATGAGAATGCTTTAATATTCAAAAAAAAGACTTATGACAGTGAGTTATTTTGTGTAACATTATATTTTATTAAAGTTATTAAGGAGAATGATATATGCCAACAAATGCAAAAGAAGGAATTATTTTTACAACATTAATGTGCTCGATGATGGTTTTCGTTATGAGTGCATACAATTTATTATTAGTCGGAAAACTAGGTCTTGTGACGTTATTACTTGGATTCATTCCTGGTTTTATTGTTGCTTTTATCTTAGATGTTTTAGTTGTCGGTAAAATTGCGATGGCAATTGCTGATAAGTTACCTCTTAATCATGATAAAATGTGGCAAATGATTCTCGCAATCTCAGGAATGATGATTTGTGGAATGGTCGCTTTTATGTCACTTTATGGGTTACTTATTGAAGGTGGTATGCCTGCTCATTTCTGGTCTGCTTATCTTTCTACTGTTGGACACAATATTATTGTTGCGGTACCGTTACAACTAATTATTGTTGGACCAATTTCAAGAAAAATTTTAAGCATGATTCATGCAAAAGATGAAGCTAAAAGAGTCACACAATAATCGTTTATATTTATAGAAGATTCACCAGTAAAATGGTGAATCTTCTTTTAGTAAAGGCTTGTATTGGAATGACATCGCCTAAAGGGGTTATAATGTAGTTGTTCATTTGAAATAACTTTGACTATAACTTCAAAATACAAAGGAGATTATATTTATGAAAGATTTTCAATTTAAAAATACAACTGATATTCGATTTGGTTCAGATCGTATCGAAACAGAATTACATGATGCGGTTGCACAATTTGGTCCCAATGTATTATTAACATATGGTGGTGGATCAATTAAACGTTCAGGTTTATATGACAAAGTAAAGAAAATTTTGAGTGATTTAAATGTTGTTGAATTAGCAGGAATCGAACCAAACCCTAAAGTGGGTTCAGTTCGTGAAGGTCAAAAGTTAGCTAAAGAAAATAAAATTGATGTTATTTTAGCTGTCGGTGGTGGTTCTGTTGTTGATGCTTCAAAAATGATTGCTTCAGCAGCATTTTATGAAGGAGATCCTTGGGATTTATCATTAGACCCCTCAAAACGTTTCAAAATTGATCAATTACCTTTTGTCGATATTTTAACGTTAGCAGCTACTGGTACTGAAATGAATGCTGGATCAGTTATCTCAAATCCAGAAACAAATGAAAAAATAGGTAGTTTTGGTCCCAAAACACCAGCTGTTTCATTCTTGGATCCAGCATTAACAATGAGTGTTTCAAAATGGCAGACTGCTGCTGGTTCAATTGATATTTTCTCTCATTTGACAGAGCAATACTTTGATAAAGAAAAAAATAATGATGTTTCTGACGGTATGATTGAAGGTATCATGCGAACAGTTATTAAATGGGCACCAATTGCAGTTGCGGAACCTGATAACTATGATGCTCGTGCTAATTTAATGTGGTCATCAACAATGGCATTAAATGGTATTATGCGATTAGGTTATCAAGATGGCTGGACATCCCATTCTATTGAACATGAGTTATCAGCGTACTACGATATTACTCATGGTGTTGGGCTAGGTATTATAACACCTCGTTGGATGAAATTCGTTTTATCTGCGGATACGGTTTCTAAGTTTGCTAAATTTGGTCGCAATGTTTGGCATATTCAAGATGATGATGACCAAGTCGTTGCTGATAAAGCTATTCAATCAGTTTATGACTGGGTTAAATCGTTAGGTGTACCAACAACGTTACCCGGTGTTGACATCAATGAAGAAACAAACTTTAAAGTAATGGCTGAATCAGCTGTTAGAGTTGGAAAATTAGATAGTGCTGTTTATGTTGATATGTCAGTAAATGATGTTATTGATTTATACAAAGCTTCAATGACAACTGAAAGTTTCGAATAAAGTAGTAAAAGCATCTCTGTTTAGAGATGCTTTTTTTGTGCCATAAATCGAAAATTTGTTTTATGATATAAAATTCGGTATGCTAAATAGTAAGGGGTTACAAATTTAGAACAGAAAGAGGGCCTTTATGATAAATAGGATGAAACCACAAGTTATTCAATTTTTATTAATGTTAATTGGGTTAGAAATGATTGCAATAAGTATTAATTTTTTCTACGCACCACAAGAAGTTGCGGTTGGTGGTGCAACTGGTATTGCAATCCTTTTAGAAACAGCTTTTAATTGGAACGTTTCGATTGTATTATTGAGCATTAACATGGCGCTATTGATCTTGGCTTATTTTATGTTAGAGCGTTCAACGACTAAAAAAATTATGATTGGTAGTTTTGTATTACCGTTATTTTTAGCGATTACGCCTCAAATAAATATTGTCGAGGATAGATTATTAGCTGTTATTGTCGGTGGCGCAGTTTTTGCGGTGGGAATATCAATTCTCTATCGAATTGATGCATCCAGTGGTGGAACAACGGTTCCACCACTAATAATCAAAAAATATTTCAATATTAAACCTGCAACCAGTCTATTAATAATTGATGGTATTGTGTGTTTTTTCAATATATTTGTCTCGGGTTCTGAAGCATTTATTTTAGCGATTTTTTCTTTAATAATCACGTATTTAATTATGAATTATATTGAAACGGGATTGGACCGTAAAAAAGTTTTATATGTGATGAGTACAGAAGAGGGATTAAAAAAATTAAAAGAAGATATTAATACAACTATAGATAGAGGTCTAACAATCTTTGATGCTAAAGGTGGTTATTCAGGTGAAAGCAAAGAAATGTTGATGATTATTGTTGAAAATCAAAATTATCAACAAATGTTAAATAAGGTGCATACGATTGATCCAAATGCATTTATCATCGTATATAATATCGCAGAAGTTCATGGCGCAAATTTGTCTGGGATTGAATAGGAGATTTTGACATGTACTTAATGAATTGGTTTAATGGCACGGATTATTTTTGGCTAGGGATGACTGATAAAGGATTGAGTTTTGTTGGGTCGCCTAATGGGTTAAGAAGTGAAATTGAAATATTTTATCCAAGAACTAAATTCGAAGAGAATGACAAGATTTTTAAAAGTATAATTGAAGAACTACAAGCCTATTTTGACCATGAAATTCAAAAATTTACGATCCCCGTTGATTTTAATTTGAGTGGGACGATGCTGCAAAAAGAAATTTGGGGACAACTTCAACTTATTCCATACGGTGAAACGAGAACGTATTCTGAGTTAGCTTTAGAAGTTGATTATCCTAAAGCAATTCGCGCTGTTGCTAGTGCAGTTGGTCGTAATCCTATATTAATTGTAATACCTTGTCATCGTATTTTAAGAAAAGATGGCAGCTTAGGGGGTTATCGCGGTGGGATTAATATGAAAAAGCAACTACTAGAAATAGAACGCAAATAAAAAACCGACATTACAAGGGGAGGCAATGTCGGAAAAGGGTAAGGGTGATTAACTTCGGGGAAAGTTGATCATCTTATTTAATTTATTCGGGGAAATAAATTAAAATTAAAAGTTATTAATTAAGGTATGAAGTTATTCTAACAAGTAAATGTGAAGAAAATATGACGTTAAAAAGAAAAACTATAAATGTAAAAAAAACACCACTACTTTTAAAAGTAGTGGTGAGAAAATACTAATCTATTCGAGACTCTGGGGGGAGTAGGTTAGATCTAGATGAAAAATTAAACTAAAATATAATCGTATTTTTTTATAGTAGAATTAAGTTACACACAAAGTATCTTGTGTGTATATTTATAGTATACGGCTTTATTTATTAAAACATAGGCATGTGACAGTTTTGTTAGTTTACAATTAACATTGTAAGGTGATATGAAATTTGATTTGGAGGAAGGTATTTTGAATTTTATAGAGAAAGTGAAAATGACCAAAACGGTTTTAGTTGAGTGGAATACGCCAAGCACGCTTAATCTGGATAATTTTTTTAAAGGTGCTAGCGCACTAATGAAATTAGATATTGACGCATTATCAATTACGGATAATCCTTTAGGGATGCCCCGCGTTTCAAATATATTATTGGGATATAAACTTAGTGAAAAACAGATTCCAGTAATCCTACATTTAACAACACGGGATTACAACTTAGTCGGATTAGAATCTAAATTAATGGGATTAAGTGCTGTTGGTTTAAATAATTTAATGATTATTAAAGGGAATCCTACAAAAATACAAGGTGCCACAAATGTCTATGATTTAACATCGCAACAATTAATTACAACAATTAAAAAAATGAATCAAGGAATATCGCCATCTAATCGTGAATTAAATAGTAAATCACAATTTAAAGTTGGTGGGGCATTTAATATTAATGCGATAAATTTAGATTTTGAATTTGAAGATATTAATCGAAAAATTCATTCAGGAGTAGATTATATTATCACGCAACCGGTATTTGATATGACAAATGTTCAGCGATTAAAAGATTGGATCACCATTAATGAAGTGGCTATACCTATTTTTATCAGTGTAATGCCGATACTTTCATTTGAGCGTGCTCAATTTATTCAAGATAACGTTCAGGGTATTGAACTACCAAATAAGTTTATGGCAGAATTGAAACAAGCGGCGTTGCAAAATGATGAACGTAAGGTCGGTATTGCAGCTTCGCAAAATTTAATTGAATCGTTATCAAACCTTTTTAATGGTGTTCATATAGTGACGCCAGGTTCAGACTATCAAGCAATCATTGAAATTATGCAAGGCCAATAAAAAAAATCCACTACCTGGGAGAGGTAATGGATTAAAAGGAGTAGGGATAATTAATATTCGGGAAGAAATTAATTATCATTTTAATTTGTTTGGGAGAACAAATTAAAGTTAAAAGTTATTTAATTAAGGTATGTTTATATAATAACAAGTAATTATGAAGAAAGTGTGACGAAATTATGTTAAATAAAAGAGAATAAAGAAGTTAGGTATATTTAGCGTATAAGCATTGATAAAGTTAGGTTTTGAAAGAGTAAATACTTATTTTTAGGCAAAAAAAAACGACATCGTAACATAAGTTACAGTGTCGAAAAGGGTAAAACAGTCAAAATCAATTGGGGGATTGATTTTGGTATTCAGTCCTTGGGGGAGGTACTGAATAAGTTTTATTGATTAGGTTACTCATTTAATATAACAAGTATATACCGAAAATGCAAGGGGTAAATTAAATAAAATTAAAAATAAAATTATTAATACCAATTTATCACTTTTCGCGGTAACATATTAATAGAATTAAATTAAATTGGCCTTTTTAATCGTATTGGGTAAGTGGTCAAGTGAAGCTGGGGATTTTTTTATGTATATGGAAGATTTTTTAGATGGGCAGGAAAGAACTTTTAACCAAATACTAGAACTATTACAAACACATGGTGGTTATTTAAGTAAGAAAAAATTAATGGAATTACTCCAAATATCTGGTAATTCTTTACGAATGTACCTAAAAAATATTGAAATAACGCTTGAGGAAGCTACCGCTTCAGGTCATGTTCATTTTGAAGTGAGCGCTAATAACGTTGAATTTGAAGTAGATGGTACGACAAATTTATCGAATATTAGTACTGATTTTTTAAGAGAATCGTATAAATACAAAATAATAATGTATTTGTATGCGAATGAAACATTGAATTTAATTGATCTTGAGAACGAATTACATATCAGTGGGTCGTCAATAACAAGGTGAATTAAAGAATTAAATGAAACGTTAGCAGGATTTGATCTAAAAATTAAAAATCGACGATTAGTTGGGACTAAAATTCAACTGAATTATTTTTATTACCTTTTTTTCATTAGGGTGGTTCCATTCACTGATCGCGAAGAACTCTTATCTAGAAATGAGACGATTAACGATTACGTTAATGTTTTAGATGAACAATATGACTTAGGATGGAAAGACGACGAGAAACTTAGAGTTTTTCTATGGCTTAAAATTTATATTCGAATTAATTCATATAAAGAGCAACATGTTCAGACATTAACGCCTATTTCTCGTGAATTAATCAAAAATAATCTCGCATACAGTAAAGTTAAATTAAGTCTTTTTAGATTTTTAAAAAAATATTCACTTTCCTTTTCTGAAGAAGATGCTGTTGGGTTCTATTACTTTTTAATTGGATTTGATTTAATTAAAAACGATTCTGAATTATATGTTCAAATTAAAGATGACGATATTGATAAAAAAACACCCATCAATAGTGCAATTAGTCTTTTTTGGAGTGATATTGAGAAATATACTTACTTCAAACGGGATTCAAAAATTTCTTATAATTTATTTAATTCATACAGCAAATTAGCCATATTTAAAGGTGAAAGTTTTAGTTATAATCGAACAATTATGGAATTTAATCGTAAATCATTAGAACGAGAAGACTTTTCGCAGATCATTCAAAAATTATTGACGGCGTATCAATCTGTTACACAGTTCGATGGCTTAAATTCGCCAGATGATTTATATTATCTACAAAATCAGTATTTATATATCTTGAATATTTTAAACTTCGAGTTTGATGACGTTTTAAAAATTGGCTTATTAATTAATCGTGATCCAATTATGGAAAAACTAACCGTAATCATTATGGAACGTGTTTTAAGCAGCGTTTTAAACGCTCAAGTAGAAATTTATCAAGAAGGTAAAGAATATGATTTAATTGTGACAAATAGGATGGGTGTTAACCAAGATCAATTTAATTCACCATTATATGTGATGTCAGAAATTGGTGTTAGTTCAGATCAAGTTATTACTGATGTCGTAAATGAAATTTTAGAAATTGATAAGGTTAGAAAAATTAACACGCAAAGCTTGGAGGAAAAATAATGAAGTATGTCATTATCGGCGGAACGCACGCAGGGATAGCTGCCGCTAGAACAATTTCAAAATCAGATCCAAATGCCGAAGTAATTATTATGGAAATGAAAGATAGCGTTAGCTATATCTCATCTGGAATTAATTTGTTATTTGATGGGGTTATTGATAACTTAGAAGAAGCGAGTTATGCGACACCTGCTGCGTTAGAGTCTGAAGGTATTAAATTGATGCTTGGTACTGAAGTGTTGCACGTTAGTACGGAGGATAAACGTTTATACTTTGTTAATGCAGATAAACAATACAGTTACAGCAACTATGACAAATTAATTTTAGCTAATGGGTCTAAGGTTGTTAAACCACATATTAAAGGGATAGATAATGAAAATGTTGTTTTTTATAAAAATTTAGAAGAATCAAAAAAGGCTATGGAACAGTTGTGCCCAACTAATAGGCGTATTTTAATTGTTGGTGCAGGATTAGTGGGGCTTGCATTAGCTAGCTCAATTTATGAGGGACGTAAAGGCGAAAAAGTTGATGTTACAGTAGTTGAAGCTATGGGAGGTGTTTTGACACGGTACGTAGATCAAGAAATTGGTAATCGGATAATTGATGATTTAAGAGAAAAAGGGATAAAGATTGTATTAAAAAATGATGTTCATGCTATTAATGTGGATGAGAATAACAAAATAGTTAGCGTTTCGACAACTGACCAAGAAATCGCCTGTGATTTAGTCGTTTTTTCGGTTGGATTAAAACCTAACAATGATTTTTTGAGAGACGCTGTTGAACTTAATCAAAATAATACCATTAAAATCAATGATTACATGCAGACAAGTGATAAAGACATCTATGCAGCAGGTGATAATGCCGGATTTAAACAAACTGTCAGCCAACGTCGAGAGTATCAACCTCTTGTTAATAACGCTATTAAAGGTGCAATTGTGGCGGCGTATAACTGTACGGGTCTATTTAGTCCTGTTAAAGTTGAAACGACGCAAGGAACAGCGGGGATGAACTTATTCGGTCATTATTTAGCAACGACAGGTGTCACTGAAGAAAACGCACCATATATCGGATTGGATGTTCTATCCAATACAATTGAAAATAAGATTCAATATGATTACGTTAAAAATGGTTCCAAAATACTTATAAAAGTTGTGTACAGGAAAGATACTGAAGTCATTGTTGGTGCACAAATTTATTCGAAACATGATATTTTAGATATGATTAATATCATGTCAGTAGCTATTAATATGCAAATGACGATGGCTAAATTATCATCAATGGATTTTTATTTTAATCCTGAATACAATAAAGCGTTAAATACTTTAAATGAAGTTGCCCTTACGAGAAGGACAAAAGACCGTCATATCAGTAAATAAGCTGTAAATGTCAAAATTTGCGAGTTAACCCTCAAATATTAATATTTTTTATGGGGAATTACATGGCATAATAAGTCTTGTAAATAAATGATTCAAAGAGTTTATTGATTAGGACACAGAATATCGAAGAGAAAATTTAGTGTGGGGACGCTTGTTTTCTAAAAAGTTGGTTGCTTAATATAATTAAGCAACTTTTTTTTTGTCTAAAAAATAAAATTGGTATAGATGTTTAATTTATTTTCTAAAGCCTTGTATACACGTTTTTCACTTGATTTGTATTTGATTTGAATTTTTTTGGTCTAACCTGTATGATAGTTTTTATAAGAAAAAAAGGGGATAAAAAATGAAAAGTTATTTACAGAGAATGGGACGTTCGTTAATGTTGCCTATCGCAGTACTACCGGCAGCAGCATTACTGGTTGGAATTGGAACTTGGTTGCCACAAGATTGGTTTGCGGCGGCATTTATGCAGGCCGGCGGAAACGCAATTCTAGGTAATCTAGCATTATTATTTGCTGCTGGTTTAGCTTTAGGAATGTCGACTAACAAGGATGGCGCAGCTGCGTTAGCTGGTGTTGTTGCATTTGAAATTCCAGTTAAAATGTTGGAACCGACTTCGGTTGCGGCTTTATTAGGAGTAAAAGTAACAGATGTTGATCCTGCATTTAGTTCTATCAGTAGTAATGTGTTTATTGGGATTATTGCCGGATTAATTGCGGCAGCAATGTATAATCGTTTCCATAGTGTGAAGTTACCAATGGCTATTTCATTCTTTAGTGGGAAACGATTAGTACCCATTATGTCAGCATTGGTAATGATTTTTGTTACCTTAGCTTTATTATTTGCATGGCCAGTTGTTTATGCTTGGTTAGTTGCATTTGGTAAGTTTATGGTTGGACTTGGATGGGTTGGAGCTGGTTTATACGGATTCTTCAACCGGCTTTTAATTCCAACCGGATTACATCAA
Organism: Dellaglioa sp. CoH-57-MRSF-21; assembly: GCF_056781915.1. The sequence continues at coordinate 201,993 of NZ_JBXAXU010000001.1, forward strand.
GCGTTGAATTCAGTATTTTGGTTCGACGTTGCTAAAATTAATGATATCGGGAACTTTTGGAGTAATACAGGAATTAAAGGAACTACAGGTATGTACATGGCAGGATTTTTCCCAATCATGATGTTTGGGCTACCAGCTGGTGCGTATGCCATTTATCGAAATGCTTTACCTGAACGTAAAAAAGAAGTTGGCTCATTGATGCTAGCTGGTGCATTTGCATCATTTTTCACAGGCGTGAGTGAACCTTTAGAATTTTCATTTATGTTCGTTGCATGGCCTTTATACGTCATTCATGCGGCATTAACCGGGTTATCTTTAGCTTTTGCCGCATTTATGCACTGGACAGCTGGATTTACATTTAGTGCGGGCTTAGTTGATTACGTCTTGAGTATACGTGTACCAATGGCTAATATGCCACTAATGCTGTTGGTACAAGGTGTTGTGATGGCAATTATTTATTACACACTATTCAATTTTGCCATTAAGAAATTTAACTTAATGACACCAGGTCGCGAACCAATTACTGAAGATATTCAACTATCGCCTGAATTAGGGGATGACAAATATGCACGACAAGCTCAAATTGTTTACGCTGCTATTGGTGGTAAAGATAATTTAACAGTCGTTGATAATTGTACAACCCGTCTTCGTCTACAAGTTAAAGATACAAGCCATATTAATGAAGATGCACTTAAAGCATCAGGTGCTGCTGGGTTTAAAGTTATCGATAAAACAAATATTCAAGTCGTTATTGGAACTGAAGTTCAATTTGTTGCTGACGAGCTTGGTAAGTTATATGAGTCAAAGGCTGATTCTATTTCATTAAGTAATGAAAAGTTACAGGCTGAGACGGATAAATCAAGCGCTACAGCTAATCATAATGATTCAACGGTTATTGGTAGTGAAACGTTTTATACGGTTGCAGAGGGCGAATTAATGTCTATTTCGGATGTTAAAGATGCTACCTTTGCTGAAAAAATGTTGGGTGATGGTTATGCAGTCGAACCAGCTAATGGCGAAATTTATACACCGGTTGCTGGTAAAGTAGCAAGTATCTTTCCAACGAAACATGCAATTAGTATCACGACTGAAACGGGATTAGAAGTCCTATTACACATGGGAATTGATACCGTTCAATTAGAAGGTAAACCTTTTGAAGTGACTATTTCTGAAGGCGAAACTCTTAAACCAGGTGACTTAGTTGCGCGAGTTGATTTAAACGCAATTAAAGCTGCTGGTAAGGAAACAACGATGATGGTCGTTTTAACGAATATGGATAAAGTGTCTAATATAACGTTTGATCATTTGAATGAGACAGTTAAAGCCAATGAAGTTTCGGCAATTGTTCAAACTAAATAAGAATAAATGAAGCAGGCCAAAACTTTTGGTCTGCTTTTTTGGTATAGGTAGCTGGTTTATAAAAAAGCTTATATATAATAATATGACTCATTTAATAAGTTGTAATTGGTATTGGCAAACCGGCATGGTATAGTGACTGTAAGCGCATCATAAAATGAAGGAGGCCATTTAAATGAATCCCTATTATTTAACGTTATTGGAAAAAAGATTTCCGACTAAACAAAGTATTGTCACTGAAATTATTAATTTAGAGGCCATTCTTAATCTACCCAAAGGAACGGAGCATTTTGTTAGTGATGTTCACGGTGAATATAACGCATTTCAACATGTTTTAAGAAATGGTTCAGGAAATGTTAAACAAAAAATTCAAGAAATTTTTGAAGGCCGTTTGACTGAAGAGAGTATACAGGACTTTGCAATCTTAATTTATTATCCAGAAGAAAAACTAATTGCTAAAAAACAACAATTCACTTCACAACCTGAATTGGAGCAGTGGTATTTAGATACCATTGCCAGAATGATAGAGTTGTTACAAAAGACAGCAACAAAATATTCCCGTTCGAAGGTACGAAAGGCACTATCACCTGATTTTATGTATATAACAGAGGAATTATTATATAGTAATTCCAATGAACTTGATCAAAAAGATTATTATAATCGTATAATAGAAAATTTAATTAAATTAAATCAAGCAGAAGCATTTTTAACGGCTACAGCGTATACGATTCAAAGGTTAATCGTTGACCATTTACACGTAATTGGGGATATTTTTGATCGTGGTCCTGCGCCAGATAAAATTATGAAGACACTTCTTGATTATCATTCAGTTGACATTCAATGGGGAAATCATGATATTTTATGGTTAGGTGGTGCTGCTGGCTCGCCTTTATGTATCGCTAATTTATTGCGAATTTGTGCTAGATATAATAATTTAGCTATTGTTGAAGATGCATATGGGATTAATTTACGCCATTTAGCAACATTTGCCGATAAAACGTATCAAGATAATCCAGCATTTTCACCGAAAGTTAATTCAGCACAAGAAAAAATCAAAGAAGACGAACGACTTTTAATGACCAAAATACACCAGGCAATCGCTATTATTCAATTTAAATTAGAAGGACAGATTATTAAAAGACGTCCTGATTTTGATATGGCAAATCGTGCGATTTTAGAAAAGATTTGGAACAAAGGGTCAAAAATAGAAATCGATGGGAAACATTATTCACTACAAGATACTTGTTTTCAAACAGTTGATTGGGCAGATCCGTATAAATTAACAGATGATGAGTCAGAAATAATGGATAAATTAGTAGAATCATTTATCCATGCGACTAAATTACGAGAACATCTAGATTTTATGATGGCACGTGGTAGTATGTTTAAACGATATAATGGGAACTTGTTAGTTCACGGCTGTATTCCAGTTACACAAGAAGGTAAATTGGAGGGCTTTGAGCTAAAAGGGAAAGCATATGCAGGACCAGAATTATTAGCTTTTTTTGAAGATAATTTACGTAAAAGCTATGCTAAACCTAAAAAATCTACTGACCTTGAAACTGATTTACTTTGGTATTTATGGCAAGGACCCAAATCGCCTTTATTTGGGAAACATGCGATGAAAACTTTTGAACGTTACTTTATTAATGATGAAGAAGTTCAAGTTGAGATACCAAATGCGTATTACAAATTACGACATGATGAAGCATTTTGTCGTCATATATTAGAAGAATTCGGGCTTAATCCAGATAACGGTAAAATAATTAATGGGCATACACCAGTTAAGCGTGGGCACAAGCCGGTTATGGCCAATAAAAAGATGATTGTGATTGATGGTGGTTTCTCAAAAGCTTACCAATCAACTACTGGAATTGGTGGATATACGCTGCTCTCTAATTCATATGGCTTACAATTAGTTGCTCACCAACCCTTTACGTCTAAGTGGGATTCAATTGAAAATGGGACAGATATTATTTCAGTGAAACGAATTATTGATAGTGAAGTTAAAAGACAAACAATTGCTGAAACTGATATGGGAAAAGAACTTGCTAGTCGTGTTGTAGAATTAAAAAAATATTTACAGAGTAAATAAAAAATCTTACTGAAAAGTAAGATTTTTTATTTAGGTTATGATTTTCTGTGTAAAAGGAGAAAAGTAAGCCAGCAAATATTAGTGTGTAAATGTAAAAAAGATTGCGGTATACTAGTGGTAAGCGTTTTCTTTTAGCGTGTAAGGGAGTAGTGATAACTTGGGAGATCGAAAAAATGATATTTATAATCTTTTAAAAAATAAGGAAATAGCGATGGATGCGACACAGATTGCAGACGAGCTTAATTGCAATCGCGCAAATGTGAGTCGTTATTTGAATGATTTATATAAAAATGGTGACGTTACAAAAAGTGATGGGCGCCCTGTTCTCTATCAGTGGGCATCACTTGAAGAAAAAGAAACACGTCAAAAAGAAATTAATGATAAAAGTGTTAAAGAGATGAGTTTCAAAAAGTTAATCGGGTCTAATGATTCATTAAAGGTTATGATCCAACAAGCCGAAGCAGCCATTTTATATCCACCAAGAGGACTACACACAATTATTTTTGGTGAAACGGGAACGGGTAAATCTTTGTTTGCTGAATGTATGTATCAGTTTGCATTAGAATCAGAAATGGTGAAGGCTGATGCGCCTTTTATCCGGTTTAATTGTGCGGATTATGCGAATAATCCACAGTTACTTTTTGCGCATATATTTGGTGTTAAAAAAGGGGCCTACACAGGTGCTGATCAAGATAAAAAAGGATTAATGGATAAAGCTAACGGTGGTATTTTATTCTTAGATGAAATTCATCGATTACCTCCTGAGGGACAAGAAATGCTCTTTACCTTTATTGATAAGGGGTTTTATCGGCCTTTAGGAGAGTCTTCAATTACTAAAGAAGCGAGTGTACAGATTATTGGGGCAACGACTGAAACGTCAGAAAATTTTTTGAGCACATTTAATCGACGTATTCCAATGGCAATTACATTACCGCCTATCTCAAAACGAACAATTGATGAACGTTATGGGATAGTCATGAATTTTTTTGAACAAGAAGTCGGTAGATTGAGCCAAGATATTATTGTTGAGCGAGATGCGATGCTTGCATTAATGTTATACGAGCCTGAAGCAAATATTGGTCAAATTCAGAGGGATATTAAAGTTGTTTGTGCAAAGGCCTTCTTGTATTTTAGAACGCATGAAACGGCTTCGTTATATATCAGATTAAAAGACTTACCATTGAATGTTCAAAAAGGACGTTTGGAAGGTAAATCCAAATATAAAAAAATTGATGTCTTAATGGAACGTTTAGCGAAACGAACAAATGAAAAAAATACAAAAGTTGTGACTTTTAAAAATAGCGAAACGGTAGAAAAAAACGATCAAAAACCAACGGTTTATGAAACAATTGATAAAAAAGTGAGTGAAACTGATAAACAGAATTTTAAATCACTAAATCTTAAAACGTTAATCGATTCAGATGATAAAGGTTATTTTAAAGATTACATTGAACAATTATCGGGTGAAGGCGTTCGAAAAGAGTTACTACCAGATGATATTTGGACGGTTACCAATGAAGTTTATGACTTAGCCCAGAATAAATTAGGGCAAAAATATAATGAAAATGCACGATTTGCATTTGGATTACACCTTGTTAGTGCTATTGAAAGAATCAGGAAAAATGTCGCAATTATTCATCCTGATTTAAATAATTTACGACAAAAAAATCCAAAAGCCTTTCGTGTTGCACTGGAAATGGCAGATAAAATTGAACATGAATTTGATATTGAAATTCCATTAGATGAAATTGGATTTATTACAATGTTTTTGAGCTCTGATTTAAGTGTTAAGAAACAACAAAATGAAATTAAAGTCGGTATCATCGTGCTAATGCACGGGGCATCAACGGCTTCTTCTATGTTACAGACAGCACAAGAATTACTTGGTACAACAAAGGGAAAAGCAATTAATATGCCACTTGATGTAAATGTTTCGGAAATTTATGATCAAGTACGAGATTATGTACTGGATAGTCAGGAACAATTGAAAAAAGGGTTATTACTTTTAACTGACATGGGCTCTTTAACTAGTTTTGCATCAATGTTAGGTGAAGAAACAGGGATTAATATTCGAGCTGTTTCAATGACGAGTACGTTAGTTGTGCTTGAATCATTAAGAATTGCGATTGCCGGTCGTGAACTAGAAGATATTTACGCAAATGCACAACATATTTTTGAATCGTCTGTAAAAGAGCAGTTTTTCCATATGCATCCTAGGAAAAAAGCAGTTATCGTAGCTTGTTTTACCGGCGAAGGTGTCGCCGCAAGATTATATGATCGTATTATGCCAATTGTAAACGAAGACGAAGTTAAAGTAATTCGGATGCAATATTTAGAAAAAGATGCATTTAAAAAGCACATTAATACATTAATGCGCGATTATGATGTGAAGGCAATTGTTGGTACCGTCGAGGTTTCTTACCAAAGAGTGCCATTCTTTTCTGCTTTAGATATCTTTAATGATGAAACCTTACAAGTTTTGCAGCGGATGTTGTCTGATAACGACTTAACGCGAGAAACAATTAATGCATTGGAAGGTAGTATTAATTCAGTTAATTCTGTCCCAGATTTAATTCATACTATTCAAACCATGATTATTAAAATTTAATCAGATTTACAGATTGTTCTTGATCCAGAGATTATCGTAGGGATCATGATGCATCTAGCATTTCTAGTAGATTCAAGATTGAAAAATCAATCAATTAAACCGTTTAAGAATGTCCAAGAATTTTCAGCTGAGAATCATTTACAGATGGAAATAGTTAAAACGGCCCTGATTATTGTTGAAAAAATGTATAATATTAAGATTTCAGATGATGAAGTTGCCTATATTGTCCAAATTTTTATGGGTAATACGTTGAATAAAGTCAGTGTGTAATAGTGACTAGTAGTGTGCAAATAAAATAAAAGACCATCGAAAGCGCTTTCTTAAAGCCTTTTCGATGGTCTTTATTTTTGGCATGGAACTTGCGTATATAAGAGTATAAATAGAAAAAGGAGTGGCAAATTATGAAAACGATTATGTTAGTTTGTTCAGCGGGTATGAGTACAAGTTTATTGGTGTCAAAAATGCAAAAGGCTGCAGAAGCAGAGAACTATGATTCAGAAATCTTTGCAGTTGGTGCTTCAGAGGCAGATTCAATGCTTGAATCAAAACCAGTTGATATTTTAATGTTAGGCCCACAAGTTCGTTTTATGAAAGATGAATTTGAAAAAAAGGTTGCTGACAAAAATATTCCGGTAGAAGTTATCAATATGCAAGATTACGGCATGATGAATGGCGAAAAAGTTCTTGCAACAGCTAAAAGCTTAATTAAATAAAAAATAAAAGGGGTAATCAGATATGAACGAAAATGATGCACAAATGCAAACAATCATGGGGCTGATTGTTAATGGTGGAAACGCTAAAAGTGATTCTATGGAAGCAATTCACGCCGCTAAAAAAGGCGATTTTGAAACCGCAGCTGCTAAGTTAGCTGATGCTGACAAATCACTCATTGAAGCACATCATTCTCAAACAGCCATGTTAACGCAAGAAGCTTCAGGGGATCCGGTACCAGTTAGTTTATTAATGGTTCATGGACAAGATCATTTAATGAATGCGATTACATTTAGAGACTTAGCTGGTGAGGTAGTAGATCTATACAAAAAAATAGGATAAGTACTAAACTTTAAGGAGGAACTACTCATGGACAAATTTATAAAATGGATGGATATTCACTTTATTCCAGTAGCTTCAAAAATTGGGGCACAAAGACATTTGGTGGCAATTCGAGATGCATTCGTTGTTATTATGCCACTTATGATTTTAGGTGCTCTGGGAACATTAATTAATAACTTACCAATTCCAGGTTTTTCAAATTTTATGGACGGACTATTTCCTAAAATAGTTAACGATGTTCCAATCTGGAAGGGTGTAGGAGCAGGCGTTTGGAATGCTAGTTTTGGTATTATGTCATTATTCGTTGCATTCTTAGTAGCTCATAACGTTGCAAAATCATATGGTAAAGATGGTATGGCTGCTGGTACAGTATCAGTTGCTTCATTCTTCGCTTTAGGTGGTTTGCAATTAGCTGGGATGTCTTCAGTAGGATTATTCGTTGCACTTGTTGTCGGTTTGGTTTCAGCAGAATTATTCCAACGTTTAAGTGGTAACAAACATTTAATCGTTAACATGCCTGATGGTGTTCCACCTGCTGTTGCAAAAGCATTCGCTTCATTATTTCCAGCAATGATTGTTGTTACAATCTTTGCCTTTATCAATACATTATTCCAAGGATTCGGCGTAACTGATATTATTGCATCATTCTACAAACTTGTTCAAGAACCATTTATGGGCTTGGCAAATTCATATCCATCAGCATTATTATTAGCATTTATTGCACCATTCTTATGGTTCTTTGGTTTACATGGAGCTAATATGATTGATCCATTAATGCAAACAATTAACGCACCTGCTATTGCAGCTAACGTTAAAGCACTTAGTGAAGGTAAAACAATTCCTTTTATCGTTAACAAACCTTTCTTCGATTCATTTGTTAACTTAGGTGGAACTGGTGCAACTATTGGTTTGATTATTGCCATCTTCATTGTTGGTCGTAAAAATAAACCTTACAAAATGATTGGATCACTATCAGCAGCTCCTGGTATTTTCAATATCAATGAACCAATGATGTTTGGACTTCCAATTGTGTTGAATCCAATTATGTTCGTACCATTTATTTTGACACCAATGGTACTTGTGACTGTTGCGTATATTGCAACCGCCACTGGAATTGTGCCAGCAGCAACGGTAATGCCCCCATGGGTTACACCACCAGTAATTGGCGGGATTTTGGCAACTAAGAGTTTAGCTGGTGGGGTTTTAGCCGCAGTTAATGTGGTTATCTCAGCGTTAATTTACGCACCATTCGTTATCTTAGCAACAAAACAAATTGAAAAAGCTGAAGCAGAAGCTGAAGCAGCAAAAAAATAAAATAAAAGCGAATCTCTTTACGTTATTCTGTAAAGAGATTTTGTGTTAAATAAAGGAGTTTACTATGGTTAAATATGAATTTCCAAAAGATTTCTGGTGGGGGTCAGCTGCGAGTGGACCACAATCTGAAGGTCGTGTTTCAGGAGATGGAAAAGCTGATAATATTTGGGATGCTTGGTATCAAGCAAGCCCTGAAAAGTTCTTTAATCAGGTTGGACCCGAAAATACATCAAGGGTTTATCAAAAATACCAAGAAGATATCTCTTTGATGAAACAAACAGGTCATAATTCATATCGGACTTCAATTCAGTGGTCACGTTTGATTCCAAATCCATTCACTGGAGAGGTTAATCCTGAAGCTGTTACCTTTTATAACCATTTAATAGATGATTTAATTGCCGCTGGAATTGAACCTTTTATGAACCTTTACCATTTTGATATGCCAATGGTGTTACAAGAAAATGGTGGTTGGTTAAATCGTGAAGTTGTAGACTTGTATACGGACTATGCAGAAACTTGTTTTAAATTATTTGGCGATCGCGTTAAAAAATGGTTTACTCAAAATGAACCGATTGTTCCAGTTGAGGGTGGGTATTTATATGGATGGCATTTACCTGATGAACGTAATTTAAAGCATGGTGTCCAGGTGGCTTATCATGAAGCATTGGCAAGTGCTAAAGCAGTTGAAAAGTATCATTCACTCAATTTAGGTGGCACAATTGGGATTATTTTAAATTTAATGCCAACGTATCCAAAAGATGAGACAAATCCAGCAGATGTTAAAGCAGCCAAATTTGTTGATGGATTCTTTAATCGTTCATTTTTAGATCCCGCAATTAAAGGCACTTTCCCTCAAGATATTGTTGAGTGGTTGCATGAATATGACTTAATGCCAATCTATCATCAAAGTGATTTAGATGTTATTAAAGAAAATACTATCGATTTATTAGGCGTTAATTATTATCAACCAAGGCGAGCAGCGGCGAAAATAATTAAAGCCGAACCAGAAGGTGAAAATGGCTGGATGCCTGAAGATTTTTATACAGTATACGATATGCCTGGAAAAAAAGTTAATCCTTATCGTGGCTGGGAAATTTATGAAAAAGGAATTTATGATGCACTAATCAATATTAAGGATAATTATGGTAATATTGATTGTTTCATCTCTGAAAATGGGATGGGTGTTGAAGATGAAGCCAGATTTATTAATGCAGATGGGCAAATTAATGATGATTATCGAATTGAATTTGTTCAAGATCATTTGAAATGGGTTCATAAGGCACTTGAAGAAGGTAGTAACGTTCATGGCTACCATATGTGGACATGTATGGATAATTGGTCATGGTTAAATGCTTACAAGAACCGTTACGGATTTATTAGTGTTGATTTAGATAATGAAGCAAAACGCACAATTAAGAAGAGCGGTTACTGGTTTAAAAAAATGACAGAACAAAATGGATTTAATGACTAAAAATGGAGGCGAATGACTGATGGAAATGGAAATGAAATTAAAAATGCCTGCAGATTATCTATTTGATCAAATTATGGAGTCCGTACTATATGATATTAAAGATCAGACAGGTCAGAAATTAACAAAAAATCAATTAGAGGGTTTTGCGTTCACGAAAAAGTTTTCAAAAACACAATCAGCTGCTTTAAAAGTAACAAAAATAGTTGAAAACGAAAGTTATCATTTTCAAACGGATAACAATCGTAATAAATTTGATGTAAGTTACGATATTAAGGTAATTGATGATAAACGTTGTTTGTTAAGTTATAAAGAAGTCATGACTTCTAAAGGCAAGATGCAACAAATGAATGATGCCTTCATGAGTATTCTTATGAGTTTCTTTAAGAAGAGAAATTTCAAAAAAATGCTTAAACAAATTGAAAATAAGTATGCAACTAATTAGACTAAAAATAAAGAAGCAAACCGTATTTATCGGTTTGCTTCTTTATTTTTAGTCTAAAATTTCAACACCAATACCGATAACACCAGGGCCAGCATGAACACCAAGAGCAGGTGATGCATCGCCAAAGTAAAAATGTTCAGCATTTGGATACTTAGTTTTTAAGGTTTCGAAGATACTTGCTGCTAAAGGCTCATTATTACCATATGCAACGGCTATATCGAAATGAAGAGAATCGCCAATCTTATCATCAACGAGTGATAATAATTTTTTTAGTGCAGCTTTTTCGCCTCGAGCTTTTGCAATAGGATAATAAATACCATTTTCATCACATGAAATAATTGGTTTGATGTTTAAGAGATTCCCCATAAGACCAGAGACACGTCCAATACGGCCACCAACTTGAAGATAGTGTAGGGTTGGTAAATAGAAAAAGACACTACTTCTATCAACCGCTAGTTGAACCTTTGTGACAATTTCGTCAAAATAATTGCCTTCTTTAATTAAGTTTGATGCTAAAATACCAGCTAATCCACCACCAATACCAACATTTTTTGTATCGATGACTTCAACAGTTAATGATGATAATTTGGCGAATGTTTTAATTGAATTATAAGTACCAGACAAACCGCTTGAGATCGTTGTTGCAATAACATGTGTATAGCCATCGGCTTTAATTTGGTCAAAAACGTCGTTAATTGAGCCACCTGAAGGCGTTGCGGTTGTTGGAATCTCAGTCTCCATACGTTCATAAACTTCCGCAGGTGAGATAGAGATACGATCTAAGTAAGTTGCATCACTGAATGTAATTAAAATAGGGACCATATAAATATGTTCCTGTTCCATAAATTCTTTAGGAATATCCGAACCTGAATCTACTAATACTGCTATTTTTTCTTTACTCATCATTTAATTGGCCTCCTTCATTAATATAACTAATTTTTCACTGATAATATGATTAATCACGGCACTTGCAGCCGTTCGTTGTTCTAATTCAATGATTGTTGTTTCAGTCGTGACGGGCTTTAAGTTGGTATCAAAGGTTAAAGATTTAAGTTGTTCGTTAAAAATTAAAGCGAAGTTCATGTAAGCATCTTCAGATGAGTTATCGACTAAAATTTGGTCGATACCATTCTTGATAACATCTAACGGAAAAGCAGATTTTAAAACAGTAATAACAATGATTGCTGCTAAATGTTCCTTGCGATATCTTTTTTTGATGGGTTTAAACATAACTTCTTTTTTTACGTAATTATTGACCATTGTAGGTGTTACAGGCATTAAGTGTAATGGCTCTAAGTATTGATTAACAAGTTTCACGGATTGATCCATATAAAGGTCTAATTCCGGGAAATCTTGCCAATCAGGTAATGTAATTTTCTTTAAGCTATCTAGCCAATTTAAAAAAGATGATGGAACTTTTTGGCTCAAATGATAACCCCCCTTAACGTAATATCTTTATATTAGCATTTACATCTAGAGTTGTAAACTAGATTTAACTGTTTCTTAAAGTATATAAAAATAGCATGTTTATATGAAGATAAAAGTTGTACACTATAAGGGTATTTAATAATGAGAAGGAGTGAATTATTTATGATGGAACAAGCATGTACAACAATTTTAGTTGGTAAGAAGGCCACAATTGATGGCTCAACGATGATTGCTAGAAATGATGATACGTTTTTGCCTATTACACCACAACGATTCTTGATGTACCCTGCAGTAACCGGACGTCATGAAACGTTAACTTCGAATAAAAATGGGTTTACTGCACCATTACCAGAAAATGGGTATCGCTGGACAGCAACACCTAATGTTGAGGTATCCAGCAAAGGTGTCTTTGATGAAAGTAGTATTAATGAAAAAAATGTTGCAATGAGCGCAACAGAAAGTGTCTATGCGAATGAACGTGTTTTAGCATACGATCCTTTAATTAAAAATGGTTTAGCAGAAGATTCATTACAAACAATGGTTGCACCTTATATTAAATCAGCAAAACATGGTGTTGAATATTTAGGGGCTTTAATTACAAAATACGGTTCACCTGAAGGAAATGGTGTCTTATTTAGTGATAAAAATGATGTTTGGTACATGGAAATTGTTACCGGACATCACTGGATTGCACAACGTATTCCAGATGATGCTTATGCTGTTGCAGCTAATCAAGTTGCTATTCAAGAAATTGATTTTGATAATACAGATAACTTTATGTGGTCAGACGGTATCCGTGAATATGTAGAAGAGCATCATTTAAACCCTGATAAAACAGGCTGGAACTTCCGTCATATTTTTGGAACAGACACAGAAAAAGATCGTCATTACAACACACCTCGTGTCTGGTATGGTCAACGTTGTTTGAATCCAGAAATTAAGCAAGAACCAACTTCAAGTGAATTACCATTCATTTGTTACGCAAATAAAAAAATCAGTGTTGAAGATGTGACTGCTATTTTAGGTTCACATTACAATGAAACACAATATGATCCATTTGGTCATGGTGCTGATGAAGATCGTTTACGATTCCGTCCTATTTCAATGAATAGAACACAAAATGCACACGTTCTTCAATTGAGAAATAATGTTGATGATGCACATTCTGCATTAATGTGGATCTGTTTAGGTGTTCCAGCATTTGCACCATTTGTGCCATTCTACACGAATGCAACAGACACAGACCCAAGTTACAGCGAAACACCGTTAACACTAGATATGAATAGTGCTTATTGGATGTATCGTACGGTTTCGATGTTAACAGAATCACATTATTCTCATTTTATTCAAGAAAATGTTGATTACTTAAAGGCATGTCGTCAACAGTTGAAGACGATGGTTGCTGATATTGATGCAGCATCTACAGATATGAGTGGGGATGAATTAACAAACTACCTCACACAACAAAATTACGCAATTGTTGCTGATATGCGTGAAAGAACGATGAACATGATTGGTCAATTCATTACTGAAGGATTAACATTATCTAAATTAACATTTAACATGGATGCTAATTTATAAAAATAATATTTAACATGGATGCTAATTTATAAAAATAATATTTAAATACTTTGTACGCAAAAAGGCGTAATTCCAATATAACTTTGGAATTATGCCTTTTTGCGTACCCACATATATTAAGTACAGATAATTATTTTTAATGTAAGTTAGTTCATAAGTGTGCCAGTTTAATTTGATTCAAAAACAAAATAAGAGCGTTTATTAAATTCATTTCTTGATTTTGAGTACTCGATGGCGTGACCATTCACAAGCCAAACAATTTGTTCTACTTCTAATATTGGCGTTTGTTCAACAACGTTTAAATAATTGATATCTAATTCAGTGGCTTGTCTGGCTTGTATTTTTCTAGACATACCTGACATATTTAACCCTAACGTATTTTTAATATAACTATATATGGAAGTTTCCAGTACGGATTTTGATAAACCTGGAACTAATTTAACAGGCATGTACGTATCTTCCAAGATGAAAGGATTTCCATCTAAAAGTCGGAGTCTAATAATATGGTATGTTGGCTCTTCTGCACTAATATTTAAATGAGTTTGAACCTCTTTTTGAGGGAATACAACTTCAAACTTAATGACGTGACTTGTTATTCTGTCCCGTCCTTCTTGTTTACTTAATCCATCAAAATTATCTGCCGGTGCATCAACGCTATTGATAAGAGTCGAGGGACCTATAACAACTGTTCCAAAACCAGATTTTTTTAATATAAATCCTTCTCGTGCTAAGTCATCTAACGCCTTCTTTAAGGTTATTGAACTGACATCGAAGCTAGCAGATAATACTTTTTGATCAGGTAAAATGCTACCTTTTGGATATATATTAGAAAGTATTCGTTCCCGAATTATATTTTTAACTAACTCATATTTTTTCATAAATCCCTGTTCCCCCATAGATTTTAATGTCAAATTTAGTATTATTTAAACTTTAGGTGCGATTTTAAAAAGTATATTACTCTGCTTATTAAAAATTAGATCTCAAAAAAAATAGGTATGATGTAACTATTTTAGAATTAGAGAATATTGTACCGATATTTAGTATGACTAATTAATCGGTTAATACCGAATTATAACACTCAACTACCCTCTTTTCTATATAAGTGATAGCCAGAGTTTAATAAAACATATATCTTTTGTATAACAAAAGTATTGTTTTATTATACAAAAGATATATAATAGTAAATGAAAGCGATTTCTTAGTTAAAAAATAATTTATTAGAAGAAGGGTTGATTGATATATGATAAATGAAAATAAGATGCCTAAAGGTTTTTATTGGGGTAATTCTGTATCAAGTATGCAGACAGAAGGAGCATGGCAGGCAGATGGTAAAGGGCTATCAGTTTATGATATCCGTGACTCAGATAAAGGTGTATCCGATTGGCACGATGCGATTGATGAGTTTAACAGATATGAAGAAGATTTGGATTTAATTGCAGATATGAATATGAATATGTATCGCATTCAGATATCGTGGACTCGAATAGTACCTGATGGTGATGGAACTATCAACGAGAAAGGTTTTGAGTATTATGACCGATTAATTGATGGGATGATTAAGCGTGGTATTGAGCCAATGGTTTGTCTCTATCACTTTGACATGCCGTTAGCGTTGGCCCAAAAGCAAAGTGGATTTCTATCTCGTAAAACTGTTGATGCTTTTGTTAGGTTTGGGAAAGTCGTTATTGATCATTTTTCAGACAGAGTTAAATATTGGATTACATTTAATGAACATAATCTATACTTCACTGATGAAACATTTCATATTTCTGGATATACCAAGACGGAAAAAACAATTGACGATATGTATACCATATTCCATCATACGATGATAGCTCACGCACAAATTGCACAATATATTCATGAACAATATAAAGAACTTAAGATTGGAGGTATGTTGGCATATACACCAGTTTATCCAGCAACGACTAATCCAAAAGATTCTTTTGCAGTAAGAAAACAAAATGAATTTATTTATGAAAATCTAAATTCGTTATTTGTCGGACAATCATATTCTCCTGAAGTACTTAAATATATAGAAGTGAATAATATTCAAATGGATTTTAAAGATAGAGATAAGCAATATTTAAATAAAATTAAATCTGATTTCATTTCCTTTAGTTACTATCGCACAATGGTCATGGATGCTGATAAAATTCCAAGTGACGAGGCACCAAATAGATATATGAATTATAGTGTAGAAGAAAATACTTATTTATCTAGTAGTGAGTGGTCATGGAATATTGATCCCTTAGGATTCCGAAATGTAATTACAGATTTGCATAATCGTTATAGATTACCTGTATTTCCAATTGAAAATGGAATTGGCATCAAGGAGCACAGGGACAGCACAAATATAATCCAAGATGATGCTCGAATTGAATATCATAAAAGTCATATTAAGGCTATGAAGGATGCAATGTTTATTGATGGTGCTCAAGTTGTGGGCTATCTGGGTTGGGGATTAATTGATATTCCTAGTTCACATGGTGACATGGAGAAAAGATATGGTGCAGTTTTTGTTGATAGAACAAATCATGATTTGAAAGATATGAAGAGAGTTCCAAAAAAATCATATTATTGGTTTAAGGATATCTTAGAAGAGAATGGAGAAAAAATATAATGGAAAATAAAACTGAAAATAAAGCAAACACGTTCATTACGAATAAGTTATTACCTATAATTATGAAATTTGTGAATACAAAACCTATAAGGGCTCTGCAAGATGGAATGGTATACGCATTACCTTTTATTATTATAGGATCCATATTTTTAATTTTGTCCAATTTCCCGGTGCCAAGTGTTGCAGATGCGCTTAAAGATTCAGGTTGGTCAGCATTTTTCACACAAGCATATACAACAACATTTGGTATTTTATCTATCTGGGCGGTAGTTGGTATCGCGTACGTATATGTTCGTAATGAGGGATATGAGGCATTACCCGCTGCATTGACAGCATTATCATCTTTCTTGATGTTACAGATGCTCCAAGTGGCCGCACCTTTAGCCGGAGTAATGGGTAAAAATGGAGCAGGTATTGTTAACAGTGCTGGTAAAGAGGTCCTAAGTGGTTCTGCAATAACAGAAAATATAGACAAATTACCTCATTCGCTTCAATCATTCATGCAGTCGCCAGTTAATGGTGTAATTAACATTAGTTGGTTGAGCGGTCAAGGAATGGTGGCTGCAATTATTGTAGGTATTTTGGTAGGTTGGGCATATACAAAAATGATTAAAGCTGGTTGGAAAATAACACTCCCAGAACAAGTGCCAACTAGTGTTGCTAATCAATTTACTGCCATGATTCCATCTGGTGTTATATTAACTGTTACTATGTTAATCTTTGCTTTAATTAAGACAGTGTTAAATACAGATATGTTAAATCTCATTTATAAGATGTTAGCAGCACCTATGCAAGGACTATCAGATTCATTAATTGGGGCTATATTGATTGCCTTCTTAGTATCATTCTTTTGGTTCTTTGGTGTTCACGGAGGACTGATTGTCGGTGGAATTGCAGGAGCCTTCTTAATTCCTAATACTTCTGGAAACGCTGCTTTATATCAAGCTGGTAAATTATCGTTAGGTAACGGGGCACATATTGTTACTAATGAATTTTATAATAATTTTATTAACTTGACGGGATCTGGAATAACCATCGGACTAGTTATTTTCACACTAGTTGCAGCTAAATCTGTTCAGCTTAAAACAATCGGTAAAATTGAGCTTATTCCAGCTATTTTTAATATTAATGAGCCTTTTCTTTTCGGATTACCTTTAGTTATGAATCCATTTTTAGCTATACCATTTTTCATGGTACCAGTTATTGTAGCAATCTCTACTTATGGGGTAATTTATTTCGGAATTGTACCACCTTTAAATGGTGTTGCGGCACCTTGGACAACGCCAGCAGTTATTTCAGGATTTTTAATTGGAGGTTGGAAGATGGCCTTATGGCAAGCGGTAACGTTAGTAATATCAGCTGTCGGATACTATCCATTCGCTAAAAAATATGATCAATATTTATGTAATCAAGAACAAGAGCAAGAATTAAATAATAAAGCAGAGTGAAAGGAATAAAAAATCATGGAGAAAAAAATTATTATGTTAGCTTGTTCAGCTGGTATGTCTACATCTCTACTAGTATCAAAAATGCAGGCGGCAGCTTCTAAGCAGAAAAAAGATTATGAAATATTTGCAACATCAACATCAGATGTAGACCATCAAATTGAAAGTGTTCATCCGGATGTATTGTTATTAGGGCCACAGGTCAGTTATATGAAGGAAGAAATTAAAAGTAAAACTGATGCTGCTGGAATTCCTATGGACGTCATTGATATGCTAGATTATGGGATGATGAACGGTGAAAAAGTATTACAAACAGCAGTAAATTTAATTGCGGAATAAAATAAATTTAGTGAAATGGGGATGAAAAATATGAATGATAAAGATATGACTGTAATAATGGGAATTATTATGGAATCGGGGAATGCGAAGGGATTTGCCGCTCAAGCAATCCGCATGGCTGAGCAGTCTGATTTTTCTAAATCTGATGATTTTATGAACCAAGCACAAGAGGCGTTAACTAAGGTGCACAATATCCAAACTACTTTGTTAACAAAAGAGGCCAATGGTGAAAAAACGAAACTTAATTTGTATTTGATACATTCGCAAGATTGGCTAATGACGAGTATCTGTTATATTGATTTAGCTAAAGAAATTATAACTATGTATAAATCAATTAAAAAAAACGCCGTATAAAATGACGCATTATAGACGTGCTATGAGAACTTCTTTAATTTAATACGTTTATTAAAAATTATAATTATCAGATACTAAAAATATTAGTCGAATGACTGAAAAGGAGAACAATGGGAACTATATTAGCAATTGATATTGGTGGGACAACCGTAAAGTATGGAGAATGGAAAGAAAATCAGTTCATTTCACGTGGTAAGAGGGAGACCCCTGAGACGTGGAAAGATATGAAAACTTTAATTAAAAATTTATATAATAGTTGTCAGAACGCTGAAGGTATAGCCATTAGTTCTCCAGGATCAGTTGATACGGTAAATGGAATTATTCATGGGATTAGCGCCATCCCTTATATACACAATTTTCCGATTAGGGATGAGTTGGAACAATATTTAGGCGTACCAGTTTCTATACAAAACGATGCTAATTGTGCAGCATTAGCTGAGAATTGGATTGGAAACGCTAAAGATGTAGATGATTTTGTTTCTATTATCATTGGATCTGGAGTTGGTGGTTCTGTAATAATGAATAAAAAATTAAAGGCCGGAAGTAATCTATTTGGTGGCGAATTTGGGTACATGATTTTAGATGTAAATGATGATCGTACTTTCAGTGAGTTGGTTAGTCCAGTAAATCTTGCCAAACAGTATTCTTCAGAAAATAATCGTGAAATTAACGGAAAACAATTATTTGATTTATCTGACTCTGGTGATGATAAGGCATGCCAAATTGTAGATGATTTTTATAAACATTTAGCCGTAGGAGTGTTTAATCTACTTGTATCGTATGATCCTGACCTTGTTTTAATTGGAGGCGCTATATCTGAAAGACCTGGTTTGATTAAAACACTAAATAAATATATTAATCAATTAATCATTGCCAAACGTGCGGATGGCCTTAAGTATAATTTAAAAACATGTTATTTTTATGGAGATGCTAATATGATTGGCGCAATATACCAATATAAAACAAATTTCATAACCTTTAACACTATTTAAATATAAAAAAGCTCATAATTATTAGATTTAGATCTAATAATTATGAGCTTTTTGTATTGAATGTTCTATTTTTTACAGCTATTTATTAATTTCTTCAATAGTACCCTTAGCGTCTTTTTCAACTTTCATATCTGAAATTGAGATATAACCTAATTTCTTGATTAAGCCGTTTTGAATTTTGTCTGATTGAATATAACCAATAAATTTAGCTGTTGCGTAGTTAGGAGAACCTTTAGTATACATATGTTCGTATGACCAAATTTTCCAATTGTTTGTTTCAACATTTTTTGATGTTGGTTTAACGTTATCAATAGATAATGCTTGGATGTTATCTTTTAAGTACGAGAATGCTAAGTAGCTGATGGCACCTGGTGTTGAAGATACCATTTTTTGAACTGTACCGTTTGAATCTTGTTCTTGTGTTTGTTTAGCTGTTTTATTTGGAAGGATACTACTATCAAATACGGTACGTGTACCCGAACCAGAAGCACGATTAATGACAACAATCGCTTGGTCTGCTCCGCCAAGTTCTTTCCAGTTTGTTGTCTTACCTAAGAAAATGTTAGCAAGTTGTGCTTTTGAGAGGTTAGTTACTTTTGTATCTTTGTTGACAACAGGTGCAATACCAACAACGGCAACTTTGTGATCAACAATCTTTTTAGCATCTACGCCGTCTTTTTGTTCTGCAAAAATGTCAGAATTACCAACGGTAACAGCACCTGTAGAAACTTGGCTTAAACCAGTACCTGAGCCACCACCTTGCACGCCAATTGTTAAACCTGAATTATCTGCTTGATAGGTTTCAGCTGCTTGTTCAACTAAAGGTTGTAAAGCAGTTGATCCAACAATAGTAATTTTACCTGTAATTTTTGATGAATCATCTGAAGAAGATGATGATTTACCACATCCTGCCAACAATAAAAGACCCATTGCTGCTATCGAAATAATTGCTGTTTTCTTTCTCATAATTAACTTCCCCTTTTATTTTGTATTCGTATTTAAGAACAACTTCATAATATCAGTTAAATGTTATGGTTCTGTATGAATCGTGTAATGATTTACACCTGAAATTGTAAAGAATGGGTAAAGGTGGAGCGAAATACTTTGCTTTTGTGAGTGTGATTATCTATAATAAAAACCAGCTCATTATGACAGTCTGTCATAAAAACGGAAATAGGGGGAGACAAATTGATTCTAGAAATAAAAAACGTTTCAAAAACGTATAATATGGCTGGTGGTACGACATTCAAGGCTTTAAAAGACATTAATGCTTCTTTTGACAAAGGAGAATTAGTTTCAATAGTTGGTGAATCCGGAAGTGGTAAATCAACATTAATGAACTTAATAGGTGGATTGGATTCAAATTTTGATGGCGAAATTACGTATAATGGTGAAAATATTGGTGATTTTTCTGAAAAAGAACTTGTTAACTTTCATAAGAAGAGTATTGGATTCATTTTTCAAAATTTTAATTTAATTCCTCATTTAAGTTTGATTGATAACGTTGCTATGGCAATGACGCTTTCAAATGTTGATAAATCAGTACGTGTCAAACGTGCTAAAAAATTATTAACAGACGTTGGGTTACAAGATCATATGACAAAGAAGCCAGATCAAATATCTGGTGGGCAAAAACAACGTGTTGCTATTGCACGTGCCTTAATGAATGATCCTGATGTCATTATTGCTGATGAACCAACAGGTGCTTTGGATTCAGAGACAACTGATGCTGTCTTAGAAATTATCAAAGATATCGCAAAGCGTGGTAAATTAGTTTTAATGGTTACTCATTCAGATCGCGTTGCGGCATATTCAAGTCGTGTTGTACGAATTGATAATGGTGCAATTATTTCTGATTCCGAACAAGAACAATTAGAGTTGCATACTAATGAAGATGAATTTAAAGGCGAAACGCCTAAGAATTTAAGTCTATGGTCTGCAATTCGATTAGCTGCACTTAATATGAAAGCTAAATTTTCTCGTAATTTACTTGTTGCTATTGGCTCAAGTATTGGGATTATGTCTGTTGTTTTAATGTTATCGCTTGGAAAAGGGGTAACAAGTTATATAAAGGATACGATGACTAGCTACGTGAATCCCAATGTGACTGAAGTTCATATGAAGGCAAAAACAAGTTCTTCAAGTAGTAGTTCTAAAACAGCAACACCAGCTGCTGGTTCTCAAGCCCAAGCAGCGCAAGCTAAAGAACAACAAAGTCAAATGGCTGCAATTACTGGTCAGACAGGATCATTTTCTAAAAAAGATATTAATAAGTTAACAAATATTAAACATGTGAATGAGCTACAAAAGGGTTATACAGCAATTTCACTAGGTACAAATACAGTTTCATATAAGGATAAAAAAGCTAGTTTGATGCAGTTGGGTACAATGAACTCAGGTATTACAAAATCAAACATTACCAAGGGTACTAAACCAGGTAAGGATGGCATTTTATTAGATAAAACAACTGCAGATTCATTAGGCAAGAACATTGTTGGTAAACAAGTTAAAATTGCGATTGTTTATAACGAAAAAACGATTAAGAAAACGTTCAAAGTTGCCGGAATTTATGAAGCATCTGGAAGTAGCAGTTCAAGCAGTTTAGTTTACTTGAATTACGCTGACTTACAACAATTAGTTGAAGATAATAATGAAACAATTAAACCAAATGTTGTTTATCTTCATACAAACGATAAGGCTAATACGGCAGGTATAAAAGCTAAAGTTAAATCATTGGGTTACACAGGTTCAATTCAAGAAAAAATGTCAGAAATGTTTACTCAAATGTTAGATATTTTGACAGACGTTTTAACGGCCGTAGCTGCGATATCATTGCTCGTTTCTGCAATTATGATATTAGTGGTTCTAAATATATCTGTTGTTGAAAGAACAAAAGAAATCGGTGTTATGAAAGCTTTAGGAGCACGTCGTAAGGATATTCGCCGTATATTTGTTTCCGAAGCGTTCCTAATTGGATTAGCATCTGGCTTAATTGGTGTTGGCGTAACGTATATTTTAGCCTTTGGGTTAAATGCATTCTCAGTTGCAACATTCGATGTTACGATTGTTAAAGTTACAGCTAGTTATGTATTCTCTGGTATTTTAATCAGTGTCTTGATTAGTATGGTTGCTAGTTTCTTACCAGCAAACAGAGCATCAAAACTTGATCCAGTTGAATCTTTAAGAAAAGAATAAGTAAATAAAGTTGCATTTTTAAATAAAGACTAGTAACATGACAAGTTGTCACATGACAGCTTGTCATTTTTTGTATAAAGGAGAAAATATGCCTAAAAAAACGTATTTTAATTTAGATGAAGATAAGCAACAACGGATATTGGATGCTGCTAAAGAAGAGTTCTCAAGAGTACCCCTGTTTGAAGCATCAATTAGTAATATCATAAAAATTGCAGATATTCCGCGAGGGAGTTTTTACCAATATTTCGAAAATAAAGAAGATTTATACTTTTATTATTTTGATACTATTCGACAGAATCAAACTAAAAGATTTGGTGAATTATTAAAACGAAATCAAGGTGATGTCGTGACGACTATGAAGACCTTTTTTTCAGAAACGATTGCGAATACAGTGTCCGGAGAAGATGCTGCATTTTTTAAAAACGCCTTTGTCCGAATGGACTTTAAAATGAGTAGTCGGATGCAGCCACATCATCCTCACCACCCGCATCATAGTGGGAAACAGCCACATTTTGGTGGACCATTTCATCAAAATTTAAAAGCAGATTTTGATATTATGAGTGAAATTGATCGGTCTTTACTAACCATTTCCTCAGATGAAGAAATTAGTTTACTTATGTTTTCTTTAATGAGTCCATTTATGAAAACTATTAATGATTATTTTTCAAAACAAAGAGAAGGTATTGAAATACCTGTTGAAGAGTTACAAAAAGAATATGAAACAATGGCTAACTGGGTAGCTATTGGTGTTTCAAAAAGGAAGGAATAAAAATAAATGATAAAAGTAATGAAAAATCGCGTTAGCGTTTGGGCAATGTTTGGTGCATTTATATTTATGATTGTCCAAGTTATCTGCGATTTATATTTACCAACATTAACATCAGACATGATTAATAAAGGTGTCTCACAAGGCGATGTTGCGTATATCTGGCAGGTGGGTTATGTCATGTTAGGCGTAGCAGCTATTGGTATTGTTGCGGCAGTTGGTAATGTCTTTATCGCTTCACGCTTAGCGCAAAAATTAGGACTTAGATTAAGAAGTCATATTTACAAAAAAGTACTTAATTTTTCAAGTCATGAATTTGATCAAATTGGAAATTCAAGTTTAATTACAAGAACATCAACTGATGTTCTACAAATTCAAAACGTTACCGTTATGATGTTAAGAATGATGATCCAAGCGCCTATTATGTTGATTGGTGCTAGTATTTTAGCTTATAACAAACAAAAAGAATTAACCGTGATTTTTTTAGTAGCTGTTCCAATTTTAATTATATTAATTGCTTCAGTTATGTATTTTGCAGTGCCGCTGTTCAAAACGTTACAAAAAAGAATTGATCATATTAATCTTGTCTTTCGTGAAGGTTTAACAGGTGTTCGTGTTATTCGCGCATTTAACCAAGATAAATATGAACAAAATCGTTTTGATCGTGTGAATAAAGAATATACAGATAATGCCCGTAAAGTATTTTCAATTACGGCGCTAATGTTCCCCATGATGACTTTAGTTCTTAGTGCAACCAATATCGCAATTATCTGGTATGGTGGTCATTTAATTGGAGATATGTCGATGCAAGTGGGTAATCTAGTTGCGTTTATGACGTATGCAATGCAAATTTTATCAAGTTTTATGATGTTATCGATGGTATTTGTCATGTTACCTCGTGCGCAAGCTGCTGCAGCACGTATCAACGAAGTTTTAGATACGAAGAATTCGATAAAAGACCAACCTGATGCAATTACAGTTGATCGTAGTAAAGTAGGAGCAAGTCAATTGTCATTTGATAAAGTTAATTTCCGGTATACGGGTGCTGAAAAAGAAGCCCTAACAGATATTAACTTTGAAGCAAAGGCGGGTCAAACGATTGCGATTATTGGTGGTACTGGATCTGGTAAGTCAACGTTAATTAATTTAATTCCACGATTGTTTGATGTTGAGTCGGGCGATATTAAAATTGATGGTAAATCAATTTATGAGTTAACCCAAGTAAGCTTACACGACCAAATTTCTCTTGTTCAACAAAAGACAGTTCTTTTTAGAGGAACAATCCGAAGTAATCTACAGTTTGGAAATGAAACGGCAACAGATGATGAGTTGTGGCATGCGCTAGAAATAGCACAAGCTAAATCGTTTGTTGAAGAATCAGCGGATGGCTTAGACGGCATAGTTGAACAAGGTGGAGATAACTTCTCTGGTGGCCAAAAGCAACGACTTGCAATTGCAAGAGCATTAGTTAAAAAAGCTTCTGTTTACTTGTTTGATGATTCATTCTCAGCGCTTGATTTTAAAACAGATGCTAAATTACGTGGCTCACTTAAAACGGATGAAAGCATCAAAGATAGTGTTGTCGTAATTGTGGCACAACGGATTTCTAGTGTGACAAGTGCCGATTTAATCTTAGTTATCGATGGTGGAAAAATCGTTGGTAAAGGGACTCATGAAGAATTGAAAGCCACGAATGAAACCTATCAAGAAATTATGCAGTCACAAATCAGAGAGGGGGATGCAGAGTAATGGCAGATAATAAGTCAAAACAAGCAACGCAACCTATGCGGGGCGGTCGAGGTGGACATGGCAATATTGGACGACCAGTTGAAAAGCCTAAGAACTTTTGGAAAACAATTGGGCGTTTAGCGAAATACATGTCACCATGGTTAATTTCAATAGGGATAGTATTAGTGCTAGCCATTATATCTGTAATTTTCCAGGCGGTTTCTCCTAAAATTTTAGGACGCGCAACAACCGAGATTTTCTCTGGGGTAACTAAAGGATTCACTCAAATGAAACAGGGGCAGAAAGTAACCTCGTTGCCAATTAATTTTGATGCAATTAAGAATATCTTACTTACAGTTGGTATTATGTATATTGCGTCTGCACTTTTCAGTTTTGTGCAGCAATTAATCATGACTAATATTTCTCAAAAAACGGTGTACGCACTTCGTAAAGATATTAAGGCTAAAATGGAACGCGTGCCTGTTTCTTACTACGATACACATCCAAATGGTGATATTATGTCTCGTGCTGTAAATGATGTGGATAACATTTCTGGAACGTTACAACAAAGTTTTACACAGTTAGTAACAAGTGTTGTGACCTTTGTCAGTGTTCTCTATATGATGTTTTCAATTAGTTGGCAATTAACGTTAATTGCTTTGATTATTGTTCCTTTGAGTTTGGTTGTTGTCTCATTAATTGCGCCTCGTTCGCAAAAGTTCTTTGCTGGACAACAAAAGAGTTTAGGACTTTTGAACAATCAAGTGGAAGAAACGTATGCGGGTCATACGGTTGTTAAGACTTTTAATAAAGAAGAAAAAAATATTGATATTTTTGAAAAACAGAATAATGATTATTATAAAAGTTCATGGAAAGCACAATTTATTTCTGGATTAATTATGCCAGCAATGAACTTTATTAAAAATATTGGCTATGTCTTTGTGGCAATTGTTGGTGGAATTAAGGTTTCACAAGGAACAATTACTTTAGGTAACGTCCAAGCCTTTTTACAATATGTGAACCAATTCTCACAACCAATCACTCAAATTGCCAACTTATCTAATACGATTCAAGCAACTGTAGCTTCTGCAGAACGAATTTTTGAAATCTTAGATGAAGAAGAATTGAAAGATGAAAGTAACGATGACTTACCAATTGCTGATAATGGTAATAAAATTTCCTTTGATCATGTTCAATTTGGTTACTCAGATAAGAAGCTTTTGATGACAGATTATAATTTGGATGTTAACGAAGGACAAAAGGTAGCAATTGTTGGACCTACAGGTGCTGGAAAGACAACGATTATTAACTTAATTGAACGCTTTTATGATGTCTCAGCGGGATCAATCCGACTAAATGGTGTCGATACTAAGAATTTGAAACGAGAAGATTTACGTAAGTCAATCTCGATGGTGCTTCAAGATACTTGGTTATTTACAGGTACTATTATGGAAAATATTCAATATGGTCGTGAAAATGCAACGGATGAAGAGGTTTATGCTGCAGCAAAAGCCGCTCATGTTGATACATTTGTTCGTCAATTACCAGATGGTTATCAAACTGTTCTGAATGAAGACGCTTCAAATATTTCACAAGGACAACGTCAATTGTTAACGATTGCTCGTGCATTTTTGGCTGACCCAGAAATTTTAATTTTAGATGAAGCAACGAGTTCAGTTGATACACGAACTGAAGTTTTGATTCAAAAAGCGATGGATACCTTATTAGATAGCCGAACAAGTTTCGTTGTGGCGCATCGTCTATCAACGATTCGTGATGCGGATAATATTATTGTAATGGATAATGGCTCAATTATTGAAACTGGAAATCATGATGCTTTGATTGCTAAAAACGGGTTTTATGCTGATTTATATAATAGCCAATTTGCAAACGGTACTATTTAAATTAAAAATAATGAGCTGAATTTGACCTTAGTTAAATTTGTGTTCATTATTTTTTCGTTTTTAAAATACTTGGGCATTCTTACCGGCTTTTAATCTTCTTCTTACGACGTTGATAATTTAGCGTATAATAAAAAAGACTCTAAAACAGTAGATGATTATTTAGAAAATGAGGTTTAATCATAATGAAACAATCACAAATTAGAAATTTTTCAATTATTGCCCATATTGATCATGGTAAATCAACTTTAGCTGATCGAATTATGGAAGAAACACAAACTGTCAGTGAACGTGAGATGTCTAGTCAATTGTTAGATTCAATGGCTGTTGAACAAGAACACGGGATTACAGTTAAATCACGAACGGTTCGTAGTTACTATACAGCTACTAATGGTGAAACTTACGAATATAATTTTATTGATACACCGGGACACGTTGATTTTTCATATGAAGTTTCGAAAAGTTTAGCTGCTAGTGATGGGGCTATTTTATTGGTGGACGCCACTCAAGGTGTGCAAGCACAGACGGTTGCAAATTACCGTTTAGCTAAAGAAAACAACTTAAAAATTATTCCAGTAATCAATAAGATTGATCATCCTAATGCTGATGTTGAAGAAACTAAAATTCAATTGATGGAATTAGCTGACGTTGATGAAGACGAAATGTTATTAATATCAGCTAAAACTGGGATTGGTGTTGATTTGGTTCTAGAGGCTATTAAAGACCGTATTCCAAAACCAATCGGTGATATTGAAGCACCACTTAAAGCATTAGTTTTTGATTCACATTTTGATGCATTTAAAGGAATTGTGGCTTATATTCGTGTCTTTGATGGTGAATTTAAAGCTAATAATTTACTTCGATTTATGCAACAAACGACTGATTTCCAAGTAGTAGAAGCAGGTATTTTTAAACCTGACATGGTGGCTGTTGATAGTCTACATGCCGGGGATGTTGGCTATGTTATTACAGGGCTAAAAGATCCTCAACTAGTTAAAATTGGGGATACGTTAACTTCTCAAAGTAACCCGACACCAGAAGCACTTCCTGGATATAAAGAATCAGAATCAATGGTTTTTGCTGGATTTTATCCTAAAGATAATAACTATAAAGAATTAAAATCAGCTATTCAAAAATTAGCTTTAAATGACTCATCTTTCCATTATAAAGAAGAAAAGTCAGATGCTTTAGGACTAGGATTTAGATGTGGATTCTTAGGGATGTTACATTTAAGTATTATTCGTGAACGTCTCGAAAAAGAATACCAATTAGGGGTGTTAACAACGACGCCTAATGTTACGTACCACGTTATTTTGAAAAATGGTAAAGAAGTTGTTGTTGATAATCCTGTCCAATTCCCTAATTTTTCTGAAATTGATCATGTTGAAGAACCATTTTTAGATGTTCATATGACCGTGCCAGATGAACAAGTGGGCGATATCATGAAATTAGCTGAAAAACGTAAAGGTATTTTCCAAGATATGTCATACAATTCTGGTCAAACTGAATTGAATTATGCGTTACCAACGTCTGAAATTGCCTATGATTTCTTCAATCAATTAAAATCATTATCACATGGCTATGCAACAATGGAAACGCAATTTAAAGGATATCAAACAGCAGACGTTGTTAAAATGGACGTTTTAGTTAACTATGCAACAGTCGATGCACTAGGGTTTGTTGTGCATAGACAAGATGCTGTGGAAATTGGTCAGAAATTAGTTGAGCAATTGAAATATTCAATTCCACGTAAATTATTCCCAATGCCAGTACAAGCAGTTATCGAAAATAAAGCTATTTCGCGTGCAAATGTACCGCCTCTTCGTAAGAGCGCAACAACAAGTAGTGATAAAAAGAATGCTGCCAAACAAGATATGCTACGCCGTCAAAGCGCTAATAAACGATTGGGCTCTAAGGCTGAAATGGAATTACCACAAGAAGTATTTAATGCAATATTGGAAGTTAACAATGATAACTAGTCTTTAGAAAGAAGGATTACAATGGGAGTTTTAGAAGTTCGCCAACTTTCCCATCAATTTGCGGATAAGCAATTATATGAGGATGCTCATTTTGAATTAAACACTGAGGATCATATGGGTATCATTGGTCAAAATGGTGCTGGTAAAAGTACATTAATCAAAATTATTACTGGACAAGAATTACCTGATGAAGGCGAAATCAAATGGAAAAAAAGTGCGACAATTGGCTATTTAGATCAATATGCTGAAGTTGCGGAAGGCATTACGGTTATTGAGTTTTTGAAGACAGCATTTCAACGTTTATATGATATTAGTGAAAAACAAACGCAGGCCTATACGGATTATGCTGAAAATATGGACGAGAAGTTGTTGGAAAAAGCGGGTAGATATCAAGAAGAACTTGAGGCAAAAAATTTTTATGATATCGATACAGAAATTGACCGTGTTCGAACTGGTTTAGGATTAGATGCAATTGAAAAAGACCATCAAGTTAGTGAATTAAGTGGTGGTCAGAGATCTAAGATTATCTTAGCTAAATTATTATTGGAAAATCCTGAAGTTATTTTATTAGATGAACCAACTAATTATTTAGATACGGAACATATTGATTGGTTAACTGAGTATTTAAATCAATTTGAAGGCTGTTTCATGGTTATTTCTCATGATTTTGAATTTTTACAAAATGTCACGAATACAATTATTGATGTTGCATTCGGTAAAATCACAAAATATCGTGGGAATTTTAAATCAGCTATTAAGCAAAAAGAAGCTAAAAAAGAAGCGCAACTAAAAGCTTTCCAGAAACAACGCCTTCAAATTGAAAAAGATGAGGCTTATATTCGAAAGAATAAAGCTGGAACGCGTGCCACAATGGCTAAGTCTAGACAAAAAAGATTAGATAAAATTGAGCGTGTGACACCGCCAAGTGATACTGTAAAAGGTAAATTTGATTTTCCTTATCTAGATACTGGATCCGCATCAACGCTTGCCGTTAAAAATTTATCAGTTGGTTATAAAACGCCATTACTATCACCAGTAACTTTTTCATTATCACATCAAGAAAAAGTTGTCTTAAAGGGATTTAACGGAATTGGTAAATCAACAATGATTAAGTCAATTTTGAAGTTAATTCCAACGTTTGGTGGAACTGCTGAATTTTCTGATTCTGTTGTTGTTAATTATTTTGATCAAGATTTAATTTGGGATAATAAAGAAATGACACCTCTTCAAATTATTCAAGATGAATACCCTGAATTGGAACCTAAAACGATTCGTCGCCGATTGGCTAAATCAGGGATTAATGCTGCGAATACAATGAAACCTATTAATATTTTGAGTGGTGGGGAACAAATGAAAGTTAAGTTGAGTTTAGTTGAATTGAAACCAAGTAACTTTTTAATTTTGGATGAACCAACTAATCACTTGGATGATGATACAAAAGACGCGCTACAAAAGGCAGTCCGACGTTTTCCTGGAAATGTTTTATTGGTCAGTCATGAAGCACCATTTTATGAATCTTGGATTGATAAAGTGTTTGATGTTGAAGCAATAAGAATTCAAAAATAGTGATAATAGCCTTGGAAAGTAATTTTCTAAGGCTATTTATCTGCACAAAAAAAGCACCAACCGAAGTTGATGCTTTCCTGTTATGGTACTTACCGAAGTAAATAGATTGTATGAATTCCACAAAACAGTGACAATCAGACATACCTACAATGCGGTAGGTAAAAAATGCCCCATTTTCGAACTAATCACTAGCCGCCGCAGCGGAACAACCGAAGTTGTCTGATTTTACTCGACTCATCGCATAACTTAATCATAGCACAAAATTAATATTTCGTATAGTTCTATTTACCCCAAAGGAATTGGATAACAGCTTTATCAACCTGTAAATTTCTATGAAGTTTACTATGTTGTGCATCTTCACCAGTAATTTTAAGCTCGTCATACGATTTTACTTGGCCTTTTAATAGATAGTTCATTGAACGGGCAGAAGCAATGCTGACAGATGTATCAGAATTTGAGCCATCATTCACATCGCCATAAATAACAAAGACTTTTGCGGTTGATGGGAAATTTTTTCGTTTGCTATAGTAACTTTGGTAGTTTGCTGTTTTAATAGCAGGTTCGTCATTTTTCAAGAAGTAATTTTTATTGGCTTTTTCGTCCATTCCGAGGACCCCATTAATTGGACCAGCAATTGGAACAAATTTATTTAGGATAGGAGAAGATTTTTTTCTGACAGATTCAGCCCAGTACATTGCAGATGAGCCACCCATTGAATGTGTAACAAGATTGATTTTTTTAATATCGTATGATGCTTTTAAATAATCAGTTATCTTACCAATCCATCTGCCCTCTTCAGGAATTTGAGCATCACTACGCGCAAATATAACTTGAACAATTGGATTTTTTTCAGTATATTTCCATCTACCCGTATAAGTGACATCACCAGTTGAAGAGACGGTTGCTGTTAGAACTTTTTTTGCCTTACCAGATTTTTCTGCTGAGGCAATCATGTCGTTAGTTGAGTTAGCTGTACCGCCGTATCCATGAATGTATAAGGTTGGTGTTTGTGAAATACTTTTCTCTGTTTCTACCGATTTAGGTATACTGTTATGCAATAGTAAAAAGCCAATACCTAATCCTAAAATCAATAAGATGGTTATTAATATACCGTATTTTTTCATTAGTGGTTTCCTTTGCATAGTAAGTTATTTGCTTTCATTATAAGCTACCGGGTCTTGACGTTCAAATTTAAAGCAAGTTATGGTAAGCTATATGCGAAGATAACTAAGAAAGCTGAGGATGAGCAAATGTTCATAGTGAAATCAACTAGAGATATAAGTAGTCAAATATATAAGGATGCATTATCAATTAGAAAAACGGTTTTTGTTGGAGAACAGAATGTGCCAATGGAATTGGAAATTGAAAACGAATCAGAAGCTATTCATTTTGTGGGTTATAAAGATGAAGAACCTGTTGTGACAGCACGTGTACTTAGCGAAGACTCTGAAACGTGGCATGTCCAGCGAGTTGCAACATTGAAAGCGGCTCGTGGACAACATTTAGCAACAGATATCCTAACGTTTATTGAAGGATTTTCAACAGTCTACGGAATTAAATACTTAACCTTAGGTGCACAAGATCAAGCCCAAAATTTTTATTTGAAACTAGGATATGAGGTTGAAGGTGAAGGCTTTATGGACGCAGGAATTCCACATCACACAATGATAAAAACAATCGAAGGAGCCTAGATGGCAAAAGAAACTTTATTTTCAAAATTACTAACGGATGAACGATATACATTTGCGAGTGAACTTGGTAGTAAATATCATAAAGACGCTAGTCAAATTTTATTTACTTACTTGAAGTTAATGGCTGAGGGGACACAAAACCAGTCAAAATCATTACAGAAAAGTCTGCCAGAAATCGATAAAAAATTTCAAAAGTATTTAGAAAACTAGAGATAGAAGGTACTTACAGTGAATAATAATCCATTAGCCAATCTTATGAAGCAAGATAAGTTAATTGTCGGTATTAGTGAAATCAGTAAAATGACAGGTGTTTCAACACGACAGTTAAGATATTGGGAACAAAAAGGCTATATTGAAAGTATTTCAGATGAGAAGGCAAAGTCGCGAGAATATCGTTTAGATATGGTCATAAAAGTCAGTCTTATAAAAGAAGAGTTAGATGAAGGATACACATTGGTTGCGGCGATTGAACACGTTAACGGAAAAATGGATATTTTTAGACAATTTAAACACTTTTTGATTGATCGTGTTTCAGATGTTGGTAAACAAGGAAATAAAACAGTTTTTGATATGGGCTATTTTGATGACTCCAAAAAGCAGCGTTTATTTGCGGTAATAGATGAAAAAGGGACACGTTTTGAACTCAGAGATGTTTAATAAAAAGAATTATAAAATAAAATCATAAAAAGGTTGCAACCGTTTACATTTGTGTTATACTTAATTTGTAGCAAGGAAGGCTATCGAAATCCCTGAACAAAATAAAACTGAAGTCACTTTTTTAAACTCACTTAATGGTTTTTAAAAACGAAGTTAGTTGGACAATGTTTAGTACTGAAGATAGTTGAAAAATGTAACACAAGTTAATGACGTTGAGAGATGTCAAGCAAGGCGTATTAAAACGGTGCCGGTCTTGAGCATTAAAAAGCAAATCAAGACACATCAAGTTAGATGATGTTTACTCCGATGAATTTAGAATTTTGGTAGTGTGAACGTCGTGAGACGTCGAACAAGGTTTTAAAACGGTGCTAGTCTTGAGCGCTTAAAAGCAAATCAGGACACATCAATTAAGATGATGGTTTAAGTTTCCAATGTACGGCAAGTTAATGACGTTGAGAGATGTCAAGTAAGGCGTATTAAAACGGTGCCGGTCTTGAGCATTAAAAAGCAAATCAAGATATCGAATTTTGATGATTTAAGTTGTAGTAGAACGAATAATTGGATTTAGAGGTATTTGGTCTTGGAGAAACGTTTGAAATCGAATGGATAACAAATCGCTCAAAGGGCGTCGTTCGATAATATATGATTCAAAACATATAAAAGCGACTTCACAGAACTAAATAAGTATAAAGATATAGAGGCGAAATATATTAATAATCAAGTAAAATCGACTCTCGGTAACACGGGTTTCGGCTTTCCTTCTACAAAAAGATAGGATTCAAGACATTTCTTAAAACAAATGCTTGAATCCTATTTTAATGCAGTGAATTATGATTTTTAGCTTACATTTAGGTATTTTAAAATGAAAGGTTAGGTATTCCTAAAAAATAAGTTACAATTCAATCGTTATTCTGATATAATAAATCTATTATTAAGAAAATGGAAGTGAATTGATTAACTAATGACAAAAAATGAAAGATCGAATATGACACCTATGAAGGAAGATTATTTAAAAATTATTTTTGAATTAGGCGGTACGCAAAAGAAAATATCGAATAAACAGATTGCGCTTAGTCTGAACATTGCGGCCGGATCAGTTACAGAAATGGTCAATAAACTAGTTAAAGAAGAGTTAGTAGAACATACGCCATACGCAGGGATTTCGTTAACGAAACCTGGGATATTATTGGCAGAAGATTTAGTTCGTAAGCATCGTTTATGGGAATGCTTCTTAGTTTATAAATTAAATTATAAACTACAAGATGTTGACGGTGAATCAGAGTTACTTGAACATGTGACAAGTGAGTACTTGCTTGATCATTTGAGTGAATTCTTGGGTCATCCAACACACTGTCCTCATGGCGGTGTGATACCTGACAAAGAAGGTAACTATGAGGAAGATAGCCATCTCGTTTTAGAAGCAGTAGAAGATAACACTAAAGTTGTGATTGAACGATTCATTGATAATCATGATTTGTTAACTTATTTAGATGATTTAGAATTACACATTGGTGATAAATTAACAGTTGTTTCTCATGCGCCTTTTGAAGGTCCAGTTGAAATCAAATTAGAAAATACTGGTGAGGTTAGAAATATTAGTTATAAAGCCGCTCATTATATTTTTGTGAAGTAGGTATTATGATAACAAAAGAAATTTTTATTAAATAGCTAAAGACTGTTGATATCAAATAGATATCAGCAGTCTTTTTTTGGAAATATAGCAATATTTAATAACTGGTAAAATGATTTAAGGTTAGCCTAAACTTTTTGTTTACAATGTATAAAGTTTGAGTATAATAAGGAATTGAGAAGAAAAGAATTTAAAGGAGTGGTAAAAAATGTCGAAAGAAGTACAAGAACCAAAAATGACTACCACAACAAATAGTGCTAGTTTGGAAGAAGTAAATGGATCAGTAGAAGTTCCAAAAAGTGCCGGATTTTTACGAACTTTATGGGCTTTTAGTGGACCAGGTGCATTAGTCGCTGTTGGTTACATGGATCCAGGTAACTGGATTACATCAATTGTCGGTGGTGCACAATACCGTTACTTACTATTATCAGTCGTTATTTTCTCCGGACTTATCGCTATGTTAATGCAATATATGGCTGCTAAGTTAGGTGTCGTAACAAGAATGGATTTAGCACAAGCAATTCGTGATCATACTAATAAACCGGTTGGATTTTTATTATGGATCATGACAGAATTAGCAATTATGGCAACAGATATAGCCGAAGTAATTGGTGGAGCGATTGCTTTACAATTACTTTTTGGAATTCCATTAACAGTCGGCGTTATGATAACTATATTAGATGTTTTCTTACTATTATTATTAACAAAATTAGGATTTAGAACAATTGAAGCGATTGTTGCAACATTGATTGCATCAATTTTAATTATTTTCCTTTACTTAGTTGCCTTATCAAAACCAAGTTTAGCAGGTATCATGGGTGGTATTTTACCAAGAGCATCAATCGTTATGAACCATGATCAATTAACATTAGCTTTAGGTATTATTGGTGCAACAGTAATGCCTCATAACTTGTACCTTCACTCTTCAATTGCACAAACACGTCAGTACGATTCAACTGATGAAGAAGAAGTTGCAAAAGTTGTGCGCTTTACAACTTGGGATTCAAATATCCAATTATTTGGCGCAACAATTGTTAACAGTTTACTTTTACTTTTGGGGGCTGCTTTATTCTTTGGACATGCAGATCAATTACAAGCATTCGGTGATTTATACCGTGCATTAAGTGATAATACAATTGCCAAAGGGATTGCATCACCTGTACTTTCAACTTTATTTGCCGTAGCTTTACTGGCTTCTGGGCAAAATGCAACGATTACCGGAACCTTGACTGGTCAAATTATAATGGAAGGTTTCATACATTTAAAAATGCCATTATGGGCCCGTCGATTGGTTACACGTATCATAGCAGTTATCCCCGTTATGATTGCCGCAATCATTTGGGGTGGGACAGAAGGCGTATTAGATAATTTACTTGTTTATTCACAAGTGTTCTTATCAGTAGCCTTACCATTTACGATGATTCCATTAATCTGGTTTACATCTTCTAAAAAATATATGGGTGAACGATTCGTTAATCCACTTTGGGTATCAATTATTGGTTGGGCAGCCGCAATCGGGTTAACTATTTTAAATGTTCAATTAGTCTTCAATTTAGTCATTCAATTTTTCCAAGAAGTTTTATAAAATAAGGAGGAAATTCATATGAAAAAAAGTTTTGAGTTACCAAAGCATAAGAACATTCTTGTCGGCGTCGATAATTCGGCAGATGCCCAATTAGCATTCTTAGAAGCGGTTAGTCATGCTTTAGATGATGATTCTCTGCTGCATATTGTAACTGTTCTGGAGTCGGATGATTTGAATGTTTTTCAGGTATTAACAAAAGATACATTAGCTGAAAAACGTTTGAAGGTTGAAAAACAACTTCAAGAGTATAAACAAAGCGCATTAGATGCTGGTGTTAAGGAAGTACACATTGTTCTTGCTGAGGGTGAACCTGGTGAAACGATTGTCAAAGATGTTATTCCTGACGTTAAACCTGATTTAGTCGTTGTTGGATCAGCTATAACTAAAGGGATTGGTAAGTACTTAGGTAGCCAAGCATCATACGTGGCTAAGTATTCTCCCGTTTCAGTTATGGTTGTTCGTTAATAGAAAAAAGTTATACAAAATGGTTGAATCTTATAAAGATTTAACCATTTTTATTTGGAAAACGTTTACTTGTTTATTTATATATAAGGTTTATGTTATGCTTTTATGTATAACATAAATAGGAGCATGATGATGATATCAAATTATATTTCAATATTAAAAAACGAGTTTAAAGGTTATAATGCAACAAAATTAGCTAAAGATTTTATGGCAGGTTTAACGGTAGCTGCAGTTGCTATTCCGTTAGCCTTGGCATTTGGTGTCTCAAGTGGGGCAACAGCTGCTGCTGGGTTAATCACAGCCATTGTTGCTGGGATTTTGATAAGTACCTTATCTGGGGCATATTATCAAATATCAGGACCAACTGGAGCGATGGCCGCAGTATTAATGGGTGTTATTGCACAATATGGATTAAAAGGGGTTTTTATTGCTACATTGATTGCCGGAGTGATTTTATTGTTAGCCGGTATATTTAAATTAGGCGTTTTAACGACTTTTATTCCTGCCCCTGTTATTACAGGATTTACATCAGGAATTTCAATTATTATTGCTTTCGGGCAATTAGATAATTTTTTTGGTACGCATTCAAACGGAAGTAGTTTAATTGAAAAAATTGGTAGTTATCCTAGCTTAGGTTTTCAACCTAAGTTGGCAACGACTTTGATGGCAATTTTAGTTGTTATTGCACTTTTTATTTTTCCAAAAAAATGGAATAAAGTTATTCCTGCATCGTTGATTGCAATTATTGTTACTACGGCAATTACAATGATATTTAAATTAGATGTCGCAACAGTTGGCGAGATTCCAACAAGTGTTATCAGTGATGATAGATTACATTTAGGTGCATTAAATCTTCAAACAGTTAAAAATCTAATTATTCCTGGCGCAAGTATTGCTTTACTGGGAATGATTGAAAGTTTATTATGCGGGGCATCTGCTGGTCGCATGACAGGTAAAACCTTAGATAGTAATCAAGAATTAATCGCTCAAGGTATTGGAAATATGATTTTACCATTTTTTGGTGGTATTCCAGCAACGGCTGCGATTGCTAGAACGAGTGTAGCAATTAAATCAGGTGCACAGACGCGATTGACAGGCGTTTTCCATGCACTTGCGTTATTAGTTTCAATGCTTTTATTGGCACCAATCATGTCACAGATTCCTTTATCGGCATTAGCTGGCGTGTTAGTTGTGACTTCATGGCGGATGAACGAATGGTCAGCTATCAAGTATCTCTTTAAAAATAAATTTAAAAGTGCTTTAATTCTATTTTTCTTAACATTAATAAGTACCGTTATTTTTGATTTGAGTACGGCGATTATGGCCGGTGTTTTAGTCGGGATCGTTATTTTTGTGGCTAAGAGTTCTATTTTAGATGTTGTTGTTGAAGATGTTGATTTAAGCAAAGTCGAAACAACACAAGATAGATTAAAAGATGATTGGGCAGTTGTCTACATCACTGGACCACTATTTTTCATGTCTGCGGATCGATTAGATAAGGCACTACAGCCACTTCATGAACGAGATTTAGTTATCTTTTCATTGCGAGGCGTACCATCAATTGATAATACAGCAATGGCTGTTATTCAGGATTTCTATAGTGATGCTCAGACTAAAAATCATGAAGTGATTTTTTCTTCAGTTCAACCAAATGTAATGAGAATGTTTGAACGATCTGGCTTTAAAGATGTGGCTGGGGAAGAAGCCTTTTATTTCTCAGTTGATCGTGTTCTAAAGGAAATACTATAAGATGTACATTATTGACAAGGATATTTAGGCATGTTAAGATTCATTCAACTTAATAAATAAAAGTTAACACATAAGTAGTCATTTATCTGGGAGTCAGAAAGTTGGTGGTTGATGCGAACCAATCAGGATAAATTAACCAAATACGTTAACGTTATTTTAAACATCGGATAAATATCTAGAACCGTTATCATCTAGTGAGTGAGAATTTGGGTTCTCAATTAAACTGGGTGGTACCACGGCTAGAGTCGTCCCTGATACAATATTTAATATTGTATCAGGGACTTTTTTTGTCCAGAAAAGGAGTGTTAAAAATGAAAAATATAAATTGGGGTCAGTTTCGATATCAAACTTTTCATGATAAATACTAGAATCGACTAAAAAATAGGAGTGTTTACTAATGAAAAATAAATTATCGTTTACAGAAGCAGCAAGTGTTTTAGTAGTAATGTTGATTATTATGGGATTTGGTGTAATTAAGTTTGGGTTATCACCTCAAACACCAGTTATGTTAGTGATTGGGTTGTTAATTTTATGGGCTAGAATTCGTCATTTTTCATGGGATGAGATTCACGCGGGTATCAAGGATGGAATGAGTACAGGGTTAATTCCCATCTTTATTTTTATTTTGATTGGCTCATTGATTGCGACTTGGATTGCGGCAGGAATTATTCCAACCTTAATGATTTGGGGATTTAATCTGATTAGTGTTCAATTCTTTGTGCCTTCCGTTTTTATTGTCTGTGCTATTATCGGATTATCAATTGGGAGTGCCTTCACTTTAATTTCAACTGTGGGTATCGCACTATTCGGTATGGGGATGACGATGGGGGTTAATCCTGCACTAGTGGCAGGAGCAATTATTTCAGGTGCTATCTTTGGGGATAAAATGTCTCCCTTATCAGATTCAACGAACTTAGCAGCTGCCATTGGAGAATCTGATTTATTTAAACATATTAAAAATATGATGTGGACAACAATTCCTGCTTTTGTAGGATCTTTAATTTTATATTTCATTTTGGGAAGTGGTAGTATGGCAGCAAATATGGATAAAATCAATCATACGATTTCAATTTTATCTAGTCACTTTTCAATCACAGCTTGGGCGGCATTACCAATTATCTTAATGTTTGTCTGTGCCTGGTTAAAAATTCCAGCTATTCCAACGTTATTTATCAATATTGGTGTATCGTTAGTTATGTTATTTATTCAAAAACCATTTACGAGTTTACAAGATGTTGCGGCGTTGATTCAGTCAGGATTTGTTTCTAAAACTGGAGATGCAAATGTGGATATGCTGTTAACACGAGGTGGCGTTTCAAGTATGATGGGAACCGTGTCATTAATAATTTTAACTTTAACGTTAGGCGGCTTACTAATGAACTTCAATATTATTGAAGTCGTTATGGAACCTTTAGTTAAACGTTTAAATTCATCTGGTAAATTAATTACGGCAACTATTTTTGCTGGAATTGGAGTTAATTTATTTGTTGGAGAACAATACTTATCAGTTATTTTACCTGGAAAAGCGTTTAAACCCGCTTTTGATAAATCAAAATTAGATAATTTAGCCTTAAGTCGTGCACTTGAAGATGGCGGAACAGTGATTAATTACTTAATCCCTTGGGGTGTAGCTGGTGCGTTTGCAGCAAGCACGTTGGGAGTTCCAACGCTAGACTACTTACCATTTGCGTTCTTTAGCTTACTATCGCCTGTCTTTTCAATCATTAGTGGTTGGACGGGAATCGGGTTACGTGCAAAGAGAGCCTAATAAAAACGGGTCACAATGAATTTTATATTCGTTGTGACCCGTTTTTTTGTTATTTCTCATTCTTATTGAGTGTAATTAAGTACATTGTCATGAAGATGGCGATTAAAACCATGACTGTCCCAAAAAGTGGCGTCATACCTAATCCGAGATTAGAAACAACTTGTCCACCAATTAAAGAGCCTAACGTAATGCCAATATTGAAAGCAGAAATATTTAGCGACGATGCTAAAGTAATATCTTTAGGGGTATATTTTTCAGCTAATTGAACAACGTATAGTTGTAATCCTGGAACATTCATAAAGGCGAATAGTCCTAAGGCCATAACGGTTAATAAACCTAGAATTGACATTTTAGCAGTAAAGAAAAGGATAAATAAGACGACTGCAAGTCCGATAAACATTTTTAATAATGCTTGGAGCGGATTATGGTTTGCTAAACGGCCGCCAATCGTATTTCCAAGGGCAACCATCAATCCGTAGACGATTAAAATGATAACAACAGCACTTTCACTGTAACCCATTGAAGTTTCTAAGAGTGGCGTAATATACGTATAAACAACGAATGTCCCACCGTAACCTAAGGCGGTTAATGATAACGTAATCAATAGATATTTGTTCTTAAGGACACGGATAAAACCATGCGCATCAGATTTTCCAGGAATTGGTAAACCATTTGGTACGAGGAAAAAGTTGGCGATTAAACCAATTAGTCCAATGATACTAATAAAAATAAATGATCCATGCCAACTAGTATGTTGACCAATAAATGTACCTAAAGGAACACCGGTTACAGTTGCAACGGTTAAACCAGTAAACATGACTGAAATAGCACTAGCACGTTTTGAAGGTTCAACAACATCAGCCGCAATAACGGAAGCGATTGTCATGAATATACCGTGAGACAATGCAGAAATAATTCGACCAATTAATAAAATTGAAAAAGTTGGTGCAAATGCTGCAACTAAATTACCAACGATAAATAACGCCATGATACTTAAGAGTAATTTTTTTCGATCAAATTGGCCAGTTAAAATAGTTAGAACGGGTGCACCTATTGTGACACCGAATGCATATAATGAAACGCTAAGTCCTGCCTGACTTAATGAAATACCAAAATCTTTGACTAATAAGGGGATGAGCCCAACGCTAATAAATTCTGTTGATCCGATTGCGAAAGCACTAATAGCCAATGCTAAGAGTGTTAGGGATGGTGATATTTTTGGTTTTTCCATAAGTTTGTAAAGCCTCCTTGATTTTTGTTGGAATAATGCTACAATTTATGATTATACGTGTACGCAACAATAAGACAATAACGTACTAAAAAGTGCTATAGGAACTTTTTAGTGCCTATAGGAGGAAGAATGGAAGATAAAACATATAATATTGGTGTTGAAGCGACTTTAGAAGTCATTGGCGGAAAATGGAAAACAATTATTTTATGCCATTTACGTGGTGGAAAAAGAAGAACTAGTGAGCTGAAACGTGCAATTCCGAAAATAACCCAAAAAATGTTAACGCAACAATTACGTGAATTGGAAGCCGATGGGATTATCTCTAGACATATCTATGAACAGGTACCACCAAAAGTAGATTATCAATTGACTGAATATGGTGAGTCTTTGAGTACTATATTAAATAAATTGTGTGTTTGGGGCGAAAAACATGTTGATCGGTTAAATGAGCAAGACCAACATGTTGTTTTAATGAATCGAGATAAAGTGTCATAACTGTCATTATTGATTGCTATTCGAGAAATGTAGCTGGCAGTTACTGTTGTTCATATGTTATGGCATAATCTGGTAATTGCTGTATAATAATCATTTACAGTTATTTATAAAAATTATTGAAAGAAAGTATGAGAATTAAATGTTAGCAAACTTATATGGACCATTTTTTGATCTAAACAATTGGAAAACAGTTGTCGAATCAAGTAGTGATTGGATAATTATCCTATCATTAGCAGTAATCGAATGCTTATTATCAGTGGATAACGCAATTGTATTAGCTGCACAAACACAAAAATTACCAAGTAAAAAAGAACAAGAAAAAGCATTATTTTACGGATTATGGGGTGCATATATTTTCCGGTTCATCATTATTGGAATTGGAACATTTTTAATTGATTTCTGGGAAATTAAAGTAATTGGCGCTGGGTATCTTATTTACCTATCAGCCCATTATTTCTTTTCAAAAATTAAAACGCCAAAACCTAAATCAGAGAAAAAAAGTAATGGACGAAAAGGTCCATTCTCATTGTTTTGGTCAGTTGTTATTTCAATTGAGATGATGGATATTGTTTTTTCAATTGATTCTGTCTTAGCATCGTTAGCAATTTCGACAAATCCAGTCATTGTTTTAATCGGTGGGATGTTTGGAATTTTAGCCATGCGTGGGATTGCGACATTGATTATGAAGTTGATGAAGGTTGTTCCGGAGTTAGAATCAATGGCTTACTTGCTAATCGCATTAATTGCGGTGAAGTTATTCCTTTCTATCCCTCAAATTGGTATCGAAGTTTCAGCAGTACTTTTTGCTGGAATTGTTTTTGGGGCTATTATATTAACGACTTTAATTCATATGTATAATATTCAGAATAAAAAATAACGAAACGAAGGCGATAAAATGGTCACAAAAGTAACAGATAAAACGCTCGCGGAACATACAGATTCCGGATTAACAATTGTTGATTTATGGGCTCCTTGGTGTGGTCCATGTCGTATGATGGAACCTGTTATTGATGAATTAGAACAAGAATTCAAAGATGATATGCAATTTGTAAAGTTGAATATTGATGAAAATAAAGAAACAGCATTGGAATATGATGTCATGAGTATTCCGAGTTTTCTATTATTTAAAGATGGCAAAGCAATTGAAAAAGTTGTTGGTTATCATGATAAGAGTAAATTTTCAAAGTATTTAAGTGAAAAAGTTGCTCAAAATAAAGCAGTATAAATAAAATCCCACTACAAATTTTGTAGTGGGATTTTATTTTAGGCTTAACTATTATTAATGGCAGTCGTAACCTTAAAGGTGCATACTAAAGAAAATTATAAAAGGAGATTATTATGAAAAAAATTGGGTTTATTGGAACGGGCGTTATGGGCTCAGCAATTGTTAGTTATTTATTGAAAGCGAACTATGAAGTAACCGTGTTTAATCGAACCAAATCAAAGACAGATGACTTAGTTAGCCAAGGGGCAATATGGGCTGATTCGCCACAATTGGTTGCGGCTAAAAGTGATATTATCTTCTCGATGGTTGGTTTTCCTGCAGATGTAGAAGCAATATATTTTGAAGAAAATGGTATTTTTGCTGGTGCTAAAAAAGGCGCAATTGTAGTTGATATGACAACAAGTACACCAACACTAGCGAAAAAAATTGGTGATTACGCGGAAACTCATGAGTTGTTTGCGTTAGATGCACCTGTTTCTGGTGGTGATATTGGTGCAAAGAATGCGAAGCTAACAATTATGGTTGGTGGACACAGTGATGTATATGAACAAGTGAAACCTATTTTTGAAAAGATGGGAACAACAATTGCCTTGTTTGGTGGTTATGGATCAGGCCAACATGTAAAAATGGCTAATCAAATTATGATTGCTGGAACAATGACCGGAATGACTGAGCTGTTAGTTTACGCTAAGGCAGCAAACTTAGACTTGGAAAGTGTCATTAAAACAGTTGGCGGGGGAAGTGCAGCAAATTGGAGTTTAGACAATTATGCGCCCCGAGTTTTAAGTGATGACTATACACCAGGATTCTTTGCAAAACATTTTCTTAAAGATTTGCGTATTGCATTAGACGAAGCAGAAAAAATGAATATTAATCTACCCGCAACAAAAGAAGCTAAAGTACTATATGAAAAATTAGTTGATGAAGATGGATTAGGTAATGACGGTACACAAGCATTAGTTAAATTGTGGTGGAAATAAATAAGTCGATACAACTAATAAATAAGACCATTTCAATATGAGATAGTCTTATTTATTTTTGATGATTTTAACCAGCCAATTTGTAATAAGTAATAAAAACAGCATCAAAATAGTAATTAGACCAATAGATAAGGCAAATTTTGATAGTAGAGTCATCATTAAAGTCTGGTGATTAAATAGAGTTAAGAAATAATAAAAGATAAT
Source organism: Dellaglioa sp. CoH-57-MRSF-21 (assembly GCF_056781915.1). Next base: position 245,909 of record NZ_JBXAXU010000001.1, read on the forward strand.
GATTAAAAGTGCTAATAAACTGAATCCAAGACCAAATCCTTTTCTATCTGCTGAGCTTAAATCAAAACCACCAATTGTAATAGATGTTGTGATTAACAACCACAGGATAAGTCTTAATGACCAAGATTGAAATAACGAGGTGAATAGGTTAAATAACGATTGAGTATTAAATGCTTGGTTAACTAGCATTGTTGATAGTAGATTAAAAGAGTGAGGTAGCAGTAGAATAAAAAGGCCAATAATTACGATTGAACAGCCAATGATGGGCGCAATACCGGCCATTGCTTGTCCAATTTTACCACGCATATTTTTAGGTGAGCTATAACGAACGAATCCAAGTGAGTTATCACCAATTTCGGGATGTGGACGTTTAATTAATTTAACTTCAATGGCGTGAAATCCAAATAAAAAAGCCATTATAGCATGACTTGCTTCATGGATAATAATACCCAATGAACCCAAGTATAATTGTTGATTTAATGATAATTGTTTTTTTGTATTACTGTTCACAGCTGTTAGTAAAAAAGCAGCTACAAGAAGTGGTATAACACTAAGAAAAATCAATGTTATTAGCGTATAAATGGTTTGCATCCTTAAGACCTCCTTCGTGATTAAAATATTAGCACGATTCTTAATATTTAGAAACAAAAAAGAGACTGCTGGGAAGGCAGTCTCTAGGGAGTAAGTTGTAGAGCTAATAAATTAGCTCTCTCTCTCATTACTTTGGAGGAGAAATGAAAAAGTATAAAGGTTAGTTATTTATGTTGTTTTGGGATAAGTTCAATATACAACATGAACCTTAAAATAACCTTAACATTAAGAAAAAATTTAAAAATAATCAAAAGTTTTTTTGGAATGCGCTTTCAATTACATTATATGTCCTTTATAATATTGGTATAGACCTTAATAATATTTAGGAGGAATAATAATGGGAAAATTAGGTATTTCAATTTATCCAGAACGATCAAATTATAATGATGATACAGCATATTTAGATTTGGCATGTAAATACGGGTATAAAAGAGTCTTTACGAGTTTACTCCAAGTGACAGATGGTAAAGATAAGGTATTATCAGAATTTAAAAAGACAGTTGCTTACGCAAATAAACTTGGTATGGAAGTAATGGTTGATATCAATCCTGATTTATTTGAACAACTAAATATTAGTTATCAAGATTTAAAATTCTTTGACGATATGGGTGCATATGGTGTTCGATTAGATTTAGGATTTACAGGTGCAGAAGAAGCAGCAATGACACGCAATCCATATGACTTAAAAATAGAAATAAATATGAGTTCTGGGACTAACTATGTGGATAACATTATGAGTTATTCACCAAAAAGAGAGAACTTATTAGGTTCACATAATTTTTATCCACATGAATACACAGGATTAGAGTATAACTTTTTTGTAGCTTGCAGTGAGAAATTTAAAAAATACAATTTAAATACGGCAGCTTTTGTTAATGCTAAGTCAGCTACTTTTGGACCTTGGCCAACTGCTGATGGACTATGTACATTAGAGGATCATCGACATTTAGATATTGCCACACAAGTTAAACATATGGTGATGACAGATTTAATTGATGATGTGATTATCGCAAACGCGTACGCTTCAGAAAATGAATTAAAAGCAGCATCAGAAGCATTCAACGCCAATTATCCGACGATTAAAATTGAAACGGCAGATGATATTACTGAGGTTGAAAAAGTAGTATTATTTGATAATATTCATAGTTACCGCGGAGATCGTTCAGCGTATCTTTTACGTTCGACAATGACACGGGTTGTGTATAAAGATAAAGAATTTCCTGCACATAATACAAAATTAATTAAGCGTGGTGACGTCTTAATTGATAATGAAGGTTATGGACAATATAAAGGTGAAACACAAATTGCTTTAAAAGAAATGAAAAATGATGGTCGTGTAAATATTGTTGGGCATATTATAGATGATGAATTATTCTTACTCGATTTTTTGAAACCATGGAGTCAATTTAAACTAAGCCAAGATTAGCCTAAATGGATCACTAGATAATTTCTAGTGGTCCATTTTAATTTGGTATTAACTAGATAATTCGGTAAAATGAAGTAGTAAATGTAAAATTGATAAGAAGGTCATAAAATGAATTATATAATTGTTGCATTGTTTGCTTTTTTTGGTGGAATAAGTCGGTACTTACTTGGTTTAACGATTATTCAACCAAATGGATTCCCACTGGGGACATTAATGATTAATGTCGTAGGGTGCTTTATTTTGGCGTTCTTAGTTCAGTATATTGAAACAACCGAAAAAGTCCCAGATTGGTTAACTTTGGGGATAAAAACAGGTTTTATAGGTGCTTTTACAACGTTTTCAACATATAGTTTGGAAGCTGTAAAGTTAATAGAGACGCAACAATGGGGCTATGCACTCATCTATGTGTTAGTAACGATTATAGGTGGACTTTCCATGACATTACTTGGTTATTCATTAGGCAATCGGATTGGAGATTGGCGAATGGAGAGTGAACGTTCATGATGACACTATTAGTTGGGATTGGCGCTGCAATCGGTGCTATGTTAAGATATGGGATAACAAATTTAAGTAATCGATATCTAACTGATCAATTTCCAGTTGGAACGTTATTAATTAATCTGATAGGTAGTTTTATTTTAGGTCTTTTAACAGGAATTAATTTATCTAGTCCGATGTTAGTCTTACTTGGTACTGGAACAATGGGTGGTTTTACAACCTTTTCAACGTATAACTTTGAATTGGTTAAATTAATTAAAAGCCAAAAAATATCGTTATTCATGATTTATTTATTAGCTAGTTATATTGTTGGTGGCTTGATGACACTGTTAGGATTAGTTATTGGTCGCCAAATGGTTAGTTAAATTAAAGTATTCGAGCATAATGTGTGATAGGATAGTAAAAATAGGGATGTGAAATAATGAAAATTGCTGTATTAACGGATAGTTCAGCTTATCTTACAGATGAGATTGTTGAACAATTAGATATTAAAGTAGTAAATAACCCAGTATTATTTGGAAATCATGTCTATCATGAAAATGCCGATTTAACGGCAACTCAATTTTATCAATTATTAAAAACAGAAGATGTTTTACCAACAACTTCCCAGGTATCGATGGGTGAAATGGAAGAAAAATTTAAGGCACTTGCTGCTGAAGGCTATACAGATGTTATTTGTATCCATTTATCATCAGGTATTAGTGGATTAGTTGGTAATCTTGAAGCTTTCGCATCATCTGTTTCGGCCATCAATGTGCATGTTTTTGATTCGAAAATTGATTGCGCGGGGATGGGTAACATGGTTCAATTGGCTGCCACATTAGCTAATAAAGATAAAAACGTTATGGAAATACTTGAAAAGTTAGCCGAATTAAGAGAAACAACACGGGTTCTTTTTGTTGTTGATGATTTAAATCATTTAATGAGGACCGGTCGTTTATCAAATCATTCAGGTTTTGTTGGAAACATATTGAAAATTAAACCGATTTTAACTTTTGATAAAGAAGGTAAAATCGTTGCTATTGGTAAAGAACGCAAAATGAAAAATGCCTATTCTGAAATTAAAGCTCAATTCTCAGAAGCAACACGTTCACTTGATTATCCAGTTCAAATTAATTTAATTGATGCGAATAATCCGGAACTTCAAGCTGAATGGGGACAAGACTTGAGAACTAGTTTTCCTAAAATGAAATTTGAATCGGGTTATATTGGACCACTTGTCGGTGTTCACACAGGTGAAAAATGTTTAGGATTAATCTGGTCGAGAGATTGGAAAAGTCTAATAGATTAAATAAAGAAAACGGTTTTATTATGAATTATTATTCATAATAAAACTTTTTTTTGTATAACAAACGAAAATGTTCTGATAATATTCAAAAATAATTCATAATTATTAGCTATGCTTATTCTTATCAAATAATTTAAGAGAATATGGAGGTAATAAATATGAATTTTTTTAAACGTGCTTTATTAAATCTTAAAGCAAAAAAAGGACGATCTTTTTTACTTGTATTAGTTATGTCAGCTATTATGTTATTCGTTTTAGCAGGATTAATTATTCAAAATGCAGCAACAACTGCGGCAAATGATGCGAAGAAGAGTGCGGGTGCAACGGTGACATTATCAGCTAATCGAGATAAAGCTTTTAGCGAGATGAAAACTTCAAGCTCAAAAACCACTAAACCATCATTAAACTTAGCTGGGGTAACAGTCGCAACAGCTAAAAAAGTTGGTGCATTAAGCAATGTGAAGAGTTACAGTATCACCACTTCAACTACAGCTAATGCTTCTTCATTTGATGCCATTAAAACAACATCGACCTCAAGTCAAAGTGGTGGGATGGGCGGCAAGAAAATGGCAACTTCTGCAACAACGGGTGATATTTCTATTTCCGGTGTAAGTTCAACGGCTAGTGCACTAAATACTAGTGGTGCCAAAATTACAAAAGGTCGTGGTTTAAATTCGAGTGATTTAAATACTAAAAACGTTGTGATTGAATCAGAACTTGCTTCTACTAACCATATTTCTGTGGGCAATACAATTACAATGAAATCAACTGGTGGTACGAAGTATAAAGTTGAAGTTGTCGGTATTTATAAAGCTAGTTCAACTAGTTCTACAAGTATGGGTGGGCCAGGAGCTACTGATCCATCAAATACTATTTATACAGCTTACACATTTGCGAATACTTTAAAAGGTAGTAAGTATAAAGATACGGCCGATTCAGTTGTGTATACATTAAGTGATCCAGCCAAGTCAGAAACTTTCACAAAAGCAGCTAAGAAATTAATTAACACATCTAAATTTTCAATGTCAACAAACGATAGTACTTATCAATCAATGCTGACACCATTGAATAATGTTAAGAGTTTTGCCCAAAAAATTGTTCTATTAGTCGCAGTTGCAGGAACTATCATTCTTGCCTTAATTGTTATTTTAATGATTAGAGAACGTCGCTATGAAATTGGTGTCCTCCTATCATTAGGTGAAAAACGTTGGAAAGTTATTGCACAATTCTTTGTTGAAATGTTTATGGTTCTACTCGTGTCATTAGTTGTTGCCGGAATTGGTGGGAAATTCGTTGGTAATGCAGTAGGTGATCAATTGATAAGCCAACAAACAACGACATCTACAACAGCTACAACTTCAAATGATATGCAAGGTGGAGGCGGTGCGCCAAGTGGTACTAAAGGTGGACAATTTGGTGGAACAGATCCAAGTGGTATACCAGGGCAGTCAGCGACAACTAAATCTGAGAAATTAAAGAATCTAAGCACAACTGTAAGTATCAAAGATTTGGCAGAATTAGGTGGTATGGGTCTGGCAATTATCTTTATCTCGATTATGTTAGCATCGTTAGGTATTTTACGACTTGAACCCAAGAAAATTCTGATTTCATAAATAATAGAAAGGAGTGATTAAATGATTGAAATTAAAGATGTCGCGTATTGGTATGAAAATAAGGATAACCCCTTATTTGAAAAGGTTAATTTAACTTTTGAAAGAAGTAAATCATATGCAATTGTCGGTAGTAGTGGCTCAGGAAAAACAACATTTCTCTCACTAATTGCTGGTTTAGATAAACCAAAATCTGGAGAAATTATATATGAAGGTGAGGCAATCAATAAAATCGGATTAACTCATTATCGAAATAAAGATGTCTCGATTATCTTCCAATCCTATAATTTATTTACTTATATGTCAGCGTTGGAAAACTTAATGACTGCGATGGACATTACCGGAGCAACACATGCTGGTGATAAACAATATGCCTTTGATATGTTGAAAAAAGTTGGTATTGATGAGGATATGGCTAAGAAGAACGTTCAACATCTTTCTGGTGGGCAACAACAGCGAGTCGCTGTTGTCAGAACGATGTGTTGTGACGCACGATTAGTCGTAGCTGATGAACCGACCGGTAATTTGGATGAAGTTAATACGAAAGAAATTATTGAATTACTTCAAGATTTAGCTAAATCACAAGATAAATGTGTCATCATTGTAACGCATGAACCAGATGTTGCTAAAATGTGTGATACGCAATATGTATTGAAGGACCGTGAGTTTCAAGTTATAGAGTAAGAAATAGCCATATGTATAAGGAAAACTTATACATATGGCTATTTTAGTTGATTGATATTTAATTTATCGTAGTTGCTTCTTATCATTAAAAAATTGTTTATATGAAAGATAACAAACACTAATTGATGAGATACTTGTTGCTGAAAGTAACATGAAAGTGACCATGATTTGGTATTTAATCGCAAAGACAGGATCAACACCGGCGAAGATTAACCCAGACATCATTCCAGGTAAACTAACGATACCAACCGTTTTAGCTGAATCAATAGTAGGCGACATCCCTGTTTTGATACTTTCACGGATAATAGGGTATGCTGCTTGTTTGAGATCTGCACCGAGTGCTAGTTTTTCTAAAATCTGTTGGCGTTGATCACGGAAATTACTGTTAAGGTTACGGTAACAAAGACCAATCGCAACCATTGAATTACTAGCAATCATACCAGTAATTGGAATAATTTGTGAAGGAATAAATTTAAGCGTTCCAGCTAGTAGTAAAAGGCCAAGTGTAACGGACGTACTACAAAAAATGGCAATGAACGAAATACGAAAACTATGTGGAATTCCTGCGCTTTTTTTATGTGCACTATACGCAGCGTTAAAGAAAACAATGAACATCATAACTAAAGTTAGAATAATATTATTAATATTAAAGACGTACTTTAAAATGTATCCGACGATGACTAATTGGATAATTGCACGAATGACACTATAAATAATATCTTTTGCTAGGCCTAATTTTTCTTTATATACAATTCCTAGTGAGACAAGTACTAATGAAAAAGCGAAAACGAGAGAAAGATTATTAACGGCTAAATTATGCATGTCTAACCTCCGTTATTTTTCCGGCCTCGATATTAATTAATTGATCAGCCAGTTTTATTTCATTATCATCATGAGTAACAGCGATAATAGTGATTTTATTTGAGTCATTTAAACGATTAATTAATGCGTGTATAATGTTTTTACTTTCTGAATCTAAAGCACTTGTGATTTCATCAAGCAGTAAGATTTTGGGTAAAAAGATTAAATTACGAATTAAGGCAACACGTTGCTTCTCGCCACCAGATAGTTCATTTATTGATTTCTGAAGATAACTGCTGGGTAAGCCTACGGATTCTAATTCAGAAATGGCACGAGATTCATCGAAGTCTTGCTTACGAACGATATAAGGAAACTCCAGATTGTCTTTAACGGTTTCGCCGAATAAAACGGGGGTTTGGAAGCAATAAGAAACAATCCGACGATATTCGATTGGGTCATAACTGTCAATTGATTTTTCATTGAACTTAATATCACCAGATGTTCTTGAAATTAAACCAGCGATTAATTTCAAAACGGTACTTTTACCGCTTCCAGATGGACCGGTGATTGTTAAAAAGTCTCCAGGGTTTACTTGAAAAGAGATGTGGTTCAAGATTGATTGGTTACTAAGTTCTAGTGAAATATCTTGTAAATCAATAATAGGTTGCATAGTAGGACCGCCTTTCTGATATAACTCATTTTCAGATTACCATGTTTAGCTGTGGGAATAAAGAAAAGTATTTTAGAGAATCTAAGCATATAGATTTAAAAACCTAATAGTAGTAAAAAAGCTAACATCGCTTAGATGTTAGCTTAGTAAATCTATTTCTGATAACTAATTAATTCGATTATATGCTGATCTGGATCTGAAATTGTAATCGATTGTGCATTTTTAACATCTTGCTTTTCAATCGGGCCAGAGATAATAGTCACAAAATAATTTTTCAAGTGATTTTCCATAGCGGTCATTGAATCACTAACGACGAAACTAAGTGTCATTGGAATAACATTAGTTGATGGCTCAAAAATAATTTTTTGATGGCCAAAATGAACAGTAGGTAACTCACTATTTTCAATCATAGTCATATCAAAAACTTCATGATAAAAACGTAAACTTCTTTGGACATCAGTTACGGGAATTGTGATTGCTTCAAAACGTTTAACTTTCATAAAATAAGAAACCTTCTTTTTATTGTTTTTTAATTTGTTTATTAAAGAAACTGAATAGGAATACAGTACTGATGACGACAATGATTAATTCTGTGACGGGTAAAGCAACCCAAACACCAGTTAAGTTGAAGAAGTGGGCAAAAATAAATAATAAGCCTAGTAGTAAGACATAACCGCGCAAGATAGCTAGAATAAGTGCATGTTTGGGTTCGCCAATCGCTGAGAAAAACATGCTAAACACAACATTAAGGGATGATCCAAATAAGCTTAAGAAGTAGATTGGAATGCCTATTTCAGCATAATGGATTAACTCTTGGTTGTTACTATTATTGAATAATGCAATAATAGGATCTTTTTCAAAGGTCAATGTAAGGTATAAAATTGTGCCAATAATAAAACTAACAATTAACCCAAAACGTAATATTTGCTTAACTTCTGGCCAATTCCGAATTCCAAATTCTCGACTGAGTAAAGGCTGAATTCCTTGGGCAACACCATTAAAAAGTGATAAAGCGACTAAGACGATGTTTGCGATAATTCCATAGGCTGCGACAGCTGTATTTCCCGCTAAACTTAAAATGACAAGGTTGAAAGCAAAAATGCTGACACCTGTACTCATTTCAGTTAGAAAGACAGGGAACCCGAATTGAACAACTTTTTTTATTGTCTTAAAGTGAATAGACGTTCGTTGGAGCGTTAAAAGACGTCCTTCCTTTTTACGATGGAAGGTTAATATAGCTAAAGCAACAATTGGAGAAACAGCAGTTGCCATTGCAGCACCACCCATACCAAGATGTAATGGGTACATAAAAATATAATCAAAAATGATATTGAATAAACTAGATACTAACATGGCAACCATCGATAAATGTGGATTATTATCGTTTCGAATGAAACTTAAAACGAGATAATTACAAGCAAAGAATGGTGCAGCTAGCAAAATATAAGTTAGGTATTCAGCAGCTAATTTGTAAGTTCCTGCGTTTGCACCTAAAAAATAGAGTAAAGGTTTCATGAATAAAAAGCCTAAGACTGAGAAAGCTAGGCCGAAAATAATCCCAACAATTAAAACCTGTGTGAAAATTTTTTGACTCGCTTTTTGATCCTTAATCTTTAAAATAGAAAATAAAGTTGCACCACCAATTCCGAGTAACAACCCGACGCCATTTAATAAATTAAAGAGGGGTAATACAATATTTAAAGCCGCTAAACCAGTTGTTCCAACCGCATTAGCAATGAAATATGTATCTGCCAGAAGATACACAGATAAACCTAAAGTACTTAAAACGTTCCGTGTGACGTAACCTGAAAGTTCACGACGGATAGAAACCGTTTGATTATTCATTTTGAGCTCCTTATCGGTACCTATTTTTTATAATCTTATAATAATGGACAATAAAAAATAGGTACCAACATCCTTCATTAAAAAATGGCCTCTTGGATGTGATAACTATTATTTTTGTAAAACCCGGCGATTTTACACTGTTTTGACTGTCTTTATTCTAGCAACTATTATTCAAAATAGCTAGGACAAACAACTAAATAATAGTCAAAGTAGCTGACTAATCCATTTGATAAAAAGTCGATAGAGGCTTATCTTATGTTATAATTGTAAAGGATACTTAATGGACAGCGACTAGAAAGAAGGGTTTAACAGTGGCAACAACATTGCGATTAGCACCACTATTTACTAATCATATGGTTATGCAACAAGATCAGACAACACGTTTTTTTGGTTATGCAGAACCCAATCAAGAAGTAACTGTAACGATTTCAATGGGCGGTAGCGAAGATACAATTGAAACAGGAATTGCTGATGATACAGGATACTTTTTAATTGAAAGTATCTCATTTTTAGCACCTACAATTGTGACCGTTCTAGTTAAATCAGGAACAGATAAAATAATTTTACGCGACGTACAATTTGGAGATGTATTCTTGATTGCTGGACAATCAAATGCTAACTTCAAAATGGCTAAAGATGATGAATTTGATCATAATAAAACAATGCCAATGATGAATTTACGTTTTATCAATATACCTGAAAAGCAATCAACAGAAGAAAATCCATGGCAAATTGTTGATGAAGAAAATATTGGTAACGTTACAGCATTAGGCTATTATATGGCTAAGAAGGTTCGTCAATATGATGAATACACACCAATTGGCCTTGTATTATGTGCTAAAAATGGGACTTCAGCTGCAAGTTGGGTATCAGAAAGTACACTAATAAATAACGAGACTTTAAAAGCAGCTTATGTTGATACTAAAATTCCAAGTTTAGAAGAATCCGATAATTTATACGATACGATGTTATCACAAGTGGGTCCTTACCGATTTAAATTGTTAACTTGGTATCAAGGTGAACGAGATGCAGGAATAGATACAAAACATTATGGGTTACTTTTGAAAAAATTAATCCGTGAATGGCGCAAAACGCTTAAACAAAATAAATTACCAACTTATATTATTCAGTTACCACAATATAATCATAAGATAGCTAATTCATGGGCTGAAATTCGCGATGCACAACAAAAGTTTGCAGCAACAGAAAATCGGGTTTACTTAGTTACAGCTATGGATGAAGATTCAGCTAACGAGATTCATCCAAGTAGTAAAAGACAATTAGGTTATCGTGTAATCGAATTATATTCTAATTTTGGTAAATTCGATGAAATGCAAACAAGTCCACAATTATCTGAAATTTCAGCTGATGTAAAACAAATGCGTCTTAACTTTTCAAATTGTGAACAACTTGAAACAACAAATGATATTGATTTAAAATGGATCATGCCAGGGGATGTTTTAAAACCTGCAGTGATTGATTTAGGTACAAATGATATCAAGATTCGATTAGAAGAAGAATCAATTGGCTTACAGTATGCATATGCAAATGTAACTTCTGCCGGCTTATGGAACGAAAACCATATTCCAGTTAGTCCTTTTAAAATCTACTTTGATTAATCTTAATAAGTTCTAAATAAAGCAGCCTTACAATTTAAAATTGCAAGGCTGCTTTATTTTAGTTAGTCAATCAAAAAGGCAACTGACTGATATGGAGCTAACGTCATAGCTGTTTCTAATTTGATATCGGTTGGATAATTATTGATGACAGTTGATATTTCCCCGGTAAATGCAGGTAAAGTAATCGTTGTCGTTGTACCATAGAAATTATTTAAAACAATTAAACGTTGATTTTTTAGTATTCTTTGGTAAGCAAAAACTTGAGTATCGTCCATTAAAAGAGGTTGATAATCACCAACAGAGACAATTGGCAGAGTCTTACGTAATTTAATTAGTTGTTGATAGTAATTAAATATTTCGCCGCGTACTAATTCATTTTGAACGTTGACGATAGACTGATTCATTGGCATCAACCATGGTTTTTCAGCTGAGAACCCTGCATACTCAGAGTTATTCCATTGCATGGGAGTACGACTATTATCACGAGATTTTGCTTGAATAATGTCTAAGGCTTCAGTTTCACTGAGTCCTTTCGCTAATAATGTTGGGTAAATGTTTTTGGTTTCAATATCATTATAATCAGATAAATGCTGATATTGAGGATCGCTCATCCCAATTTCTTCTCCCATATAAATAAAAGGCGTTCCACGTAATAAATGAATAGTTGTCGCTAGCATTTCGGCAGATTTTTCACGAAAATGGACGGGATCACCAAAACGATTAATAGCACGAGGCTGATCATGATTATTCCAAAATAAAGCGTTCCAACCATGACCAGCTGTCATACCTAATTGCCAATCATTTAGAATGTTTTTTAAACTCATAAAGTCAAAAGGCATCGTCGTCCATTTATTTCCATGGGTATAGTCAACTTTTAAATGGTGGAAGGTAAAGACCATTGATAACTCGTTGTTTTTGCCTAACGTGTATTCAATACAATTATCGATTGAAGTAGAAGACATTTCACCAACGGTCACAGCATCAGGGTCTTGACCAAAACTAGATTCGTTAAGTTCTTGTAGATATTGATGAACTATTTTTTTATCTGTATACATAAGTCTACTATCAGTACCATAAGGTGCATCAAGTAAATTGACATCTTTACCGATGACATTGATAACGTCGAATCGGAAACCTTTAACACCTTTGTTGCGCCAAAAATTAACAATCTTGGCCATTTCTTTTCGAACTGCTGGATTATGCCAATCTAAGTCTGCTTGAGTTGGGTCGTAGAGATGAAGGTAGTACTTACCCGTATTTCCGAAAGCTTCCCATGCAGGACCACCAAATTTAGAATCCCAATTAGTTGGAAGCGAGCTATCTGGTTTTGCTCCACGAATATAATAGTAAGCCATATATTTTGGATCACCTTTTAGCGCTTTTTGGAACCATTCATGTTCAGTTGATGTATGGTTAAAAACCATATCCATCATGACATCGATGCCTACAGATTTTAGCTTGGTAACAAGTTCATCAAAATCAGCCATAGTACCAAACTTAGGATCAATATGATAATAATCTGAGATATCATAGCCATTATCATTTTGTGGTGATATGAAAAAAGGATTAAACCAAATCATATCAATATTGAGTTGTTTTAAATAAGGTATTTTAGCGATAATCCCTTGTAAATCGCCCAGGCCATCATTGTTACTATCATAAAATGATTTTGGGTAAATTTGATAAATAATTTTATCTTCAAATGTCATCGTTATTCTCCTATTAGTTATATTTTCTTCGTCCGTCGTGCAAAATCAACAAAACTAAAACGATCTGAGCGGTGAATAGCTTCGGTAATCTGAAATAAACGACTATCTTGTAAATAGGTTTCACTTCTTATGACAACAACAGATTCTGTTTTTGGAATGTTTAATAATTTTTGGATAGTTGTATCTGCTGGTTCAACTGTAATTTTTTTAATAGCATAACTGATTTCTAAGCCTAATTTATTTTCAAAATAATCATAAAGCGAATTTTGGGCAACTGCTAAAGGTATCTCAGGTACGATATCTGAAAGTATGTAGTCACGATCAATAACACTGGGTTCATTTTTAACAAGTCGTAGACGTTCAATAAATGTCGCTTTATCGCCAACAACAGACTTAGGTGCAAAACTCTCTATAGGAATAGTTGTGACAAGTAACTGTCTAACTTGTGTTTCCGAATTCATTTGAAGAGACTTATTCAGTTCCTCATATGAAGTAATACCTGAGACGGGAAAAGCGAATCGTTGAATATCTAAAACAAGCGATCCTTTGCCTCGAATTTTTTGAATATAGCCATTGGTTAGTAAATTTTGGAGAGCCTTTCGAATTGTTTCGCGAGAAGTACCGTATAAATGGCTCAATTGAATTTCACTAGGTAGGAATGTTCCTGATGCGTAAATATTATGTGTGATTTTAGTGACAAGATCTTGATAAATACCTAAATGTTTATTTTGGTTCGTCATAATAGTCACCTCCAATGATAAGGTTATTTTAACATAAACATTCTAGTCTATACAAGTATATATAAATGTTAATTTAAAAGAAAAGAAAGCGTTGACATCCTGTATAGACAGGTTTATTATAAGGATAACTTGAAAACGCTTAATCGCTGTAAGCGAATCTAGTTAAATAAATTAAAAAAAATGGGGGAGAGAACAATGTCGATTTTTAAAAGAAAACAAAAGGTAAATGATGATAAGTTTTACGCACCAGCAACTGGGGAGTTAATTGATTTAGAAAATGTGAGCGATTCTGTTTTTGCTCAAAAATTAATGGGTGATGGCTTCGGATTTAAACCAACCGCAGGGGAAATTTATAGTCCAGTATCTGGAACTATAACATTGGTTGCATCAACAAAACATGCTATCGGATTCACGATGGATAATGGACTTGAAATTTTATTACACATGGGTGTTGATACGGTTGATTTAAAAGGTGCACCATTTGATATTAATATTAAAAAAGGTGCTCGTGTTCATGGTGGTGAATTACTTGGGACTATGGATTTAACACAAGTTTCTGAAGCACAATTAGACAATGTTTTAATGGTAGTAATTACAAATACACAAGATAAATTAGACAAATTAACATTATCGGAACCACAACCTTTTGAAGGTGGCACGGAAGTGGGATCTGGTACTGCAAAAGGGGAGGAATAGTTATGGCAAAAGATTACACACAATTAGCTACAGACATTATCAAACAAGTCGGTGGTAAAGAGAATATTAAGAGTTTAATCCATTGTATTACGCGGTTACGATTTTACTTAGTTGATGAAAGTAAAGCAGACGATGAAGTGATTAAAAATTTAACAGGTGTAATTGATGTTCGTCATGCTGTTGGACAATATCAAGTTGTTATTGGACCAGCTGTTACTGATGTCTATGATGCAGTTATTGCACAATTAGGAACATCATACGCAGGTGGCGAGGTCGATGCTGCCGATGATGCACCAGCTGAGGAAAAACCAACAACATTCCGTGGAAAATTGAATGCTGGATTTAATACTTTGATTGGTGTTATCACAGGTTCTATGATGCCAGTAATTGGATTATTGGCTGCTAGTGGTATTTTAAAAGGATTACTTCAAATGGCTGTCGATTTTCGTTGGACAGAAGCCACATCACAGACTTACATTTTCTTATCAGCCATGGGAGATTCAGCATTCTATTTCTTACCTATTATTGTTGGATTCACAGCTGCACAGAAGTTAAAATCTGATCCAATTATTATGGCTATTGTTGGTGGTGTCTTGGTATATCCTTCACTTTTTGGTATTGCAACAGGAACAAAAGTGTTTGGACAACTTTTGGGGATGTCATTAAATACTAACTTATTTGGGATTCCAATTCATATGGTTAACTATACTTACAGTATTTTCCCAATTATTGCTGGAGCATGGTTAGCACATTATGTTGAAAAAGGACTCAAAAAAGTTATTCCACAAGTTTTACGAATGATTTTTGTACCATTGTTAGAAGTTATGATCGTTTCGGCCGCTATTATCATTATTGTTGGACCTATTATTACGTTAATTAGTACAGGTATTTCTATTATTTTAAACACAATTTTAACAGCAAACTACCCAATTGCAGGTTTTGTTATTGGTGGATTATATCAATGTTTAGTTATCTTTGGTTTACATTGGGCAGTTGTTCCTTTAATCGCAAACGATATTGCTTCAAAAGGCTACAGCTACTTAAATGCAATTGTTTCAATTACAATGGTAGCTCAAGGTGCTGCTGTAATGGCAGTTATGATTAAATCAAAAATGGCTAACATTAAAGAATTATCTGGTGGTGCAGTTATTGCAGCATTCAGTGGTATTACAGAACCAGCTATTTATGGGATTACCTTAAAATATGGGCGTGTCTTCTTAGCAGCTAATATTGGTGGTGCAGTTGGTGGATTAGTAGCCGGACTATTAAACGTTAATATGTACGGATTTACTGGTTCATTAATCGGATTCCCTTCATTCTTTACACCTTTAAAGTTTGGTGGAGGAATGAGTAACGAAATTAACTTTTGGATTGCATCAATTGTTACAATAATCGTAGCATTTGGTTGTACTTGGGTCTTTGGATTTAAAGATTCCGATGTACTTGCTGAAAAAGAAGTTAACCGTCGTAAAACAATTGGTAAAGATGCATAGAATTGTAAATTAACTAAAATGTTTATGTGATTATATAAAAATGTCAAAGGGATATTTATCTCTTTGACATTTTTTTTGTAACAGATAAATTATTTGACTATCTAAGTTTACAAGTGTAAACTAAAAATATAAATTAATGGAGGCGGTATAAATGGATCACAAAGATATGAAAGAAATGGATCACATGAATATGAATCATAAGGATATGAAAAATATGGACCACATGAGTATGGATCACATGGATATGGAAGGAATGGACCACGATCAAATGAACATGGGTGGGCACATGATGCATATGGGAAATCTAAAATTGAAATTCTGGATTTCTTTAGTTTTAGCAATTCCTATTGTTTTAATGACACCTATGATGGGGATTAACTTACCCTTACAGTTTACTTTCCCTGGATCTGATTGGGTTGTAGCACTTATTGGTACTGGATTATTTTTCTATGGCGGTAAAACATTTTTAGATAGTGCAAAGATGGAGCTTGCAGATAAAAAGCCAGCAATGATGACCTTAATCGCAATGGGTATTAGTGTGGCATACTTGTATAGCTTATATGCTGTTGTGATGAATAATCTTGTAGATCCAAGTCATCATGTTATGGATTTCTTCTGGGAGTTAGCAACGTTAATTGTCATTATGTTGTTAGGTCATTGGATTGAAATGAACGCTGTTATGTCAGCAGGAGATGCTGTTCAAAAATTAGCACAACTCTTACCTAAACAAGCACATATCGTTAGAGAAAATAAAAAAATTGAAGATGTTGATTTAACAAATGTTCATGTTGGAGATATTCTGTTAGTTAAAGGAAATGAAACGATTCCAGCTGATGGAACAATTATTTCTGGTAAAACAAGCGTCGATGAAGCTATGATAACTGGTGAATCGAAACAAGTTGAAAAAGTAGTAGATGATGAAGTCGTTGGTGGATCAGTTAATGGTAATGGAGAAATCCAAATGACTGTAACGGGAACTGGTGAAACAGGTTACTTAGCTCAAGTTGTTAAATTAGTCACAAAAGCGCAGTCAGAAAAATCAGATACGGAAACGTTAGCTGATAAAGTTGCGGGATATTTATTTTATGCTGCCATGACTGTTGGTATTTTAGCATTCATTGTATGGTTAATTACAGGGACATTTAGTCAGGCATTATCAATTCTTGTAACTGTTCTAGTGATTGCTTGTCCACATGCTTTAGGTTTAGCCATTCCATTAGTTGTTGCGAGAAGTACTTCTTTATCAGCTAAAAATGGCTTATTAATCAAAAATAGAAATGCGCTAGAAGTTGCACACACAATTGACACATTACTTGTTGATAAAACAGGAACTTTAACTGAAGGTCATTTCGTGGTAACCGGATATAAAACATTTACTGATCAGTTTTCTGAATCAGAAATTATCGGATTGATGGCGTCGTTAGAACGTGGATCGACACATCCTTTGGGTAAAGGAATCATTCAAAAAGCAGAAGATTTAAAAATTGAGATTCCAACTGCAAGTGAAACACAACAAATTAATGGTGTTGGATTAGAAGGACATATTAACGATGATGCATTCAAAATTGTTTCTGAAGCTTATGTTAATAAACAACAGTTATTAACGGATGAAATGGCTTCTGACAACGAAGGAGATTCAATTAGTTATTTAATTCAAAATGAAAAAGTGATTGGGTATGTTGCTCAAGGGGATCAAATTAAACCAGAATCATTTGGTTTAGTCGAAAAATTAGAAAAAATGAATATCAAAGTGATTATGTTAACTGGTGATAATCAACAAGCTGCTGATAAAGTTGGTGCAAAACTAGGTATTGTAGATGTTCGTGCTAACTTAATGCCTGAAGATAAGGCTAAAATTGTTAGTCAGTTAGAGGGCGAAGGACATAACGTTATCATGGTTGGTGACGGTATTAATGATGCGCCTAGTTTAGCAAGTGCAACAATAGGGATGGCAATTGGTTCAGGTACGGATGTTGCTGTCGACTCTGCAGACGTTATATTAGTTAAAAGTAATCCGATGGATATCATAAAATTTTTGAAATTAAGTCGAAACACAAGATTGAAAATGATTCAAAATCTTTGGTGGGGTGCAGGTTATAATATTATTGCATTACCATTGGCTGCCGGCGTTTTAGCACCAATTGGCTTTATTTTAAGTCCATTAGTGGGTGCAGTTGTGATGTCGTTAAGTACAATTGTTGTTGCAATTAATGCAATGATGTTACACGATTAAGAGATAAAAAAATACCACCGTTGATAGTAGTTATCAATGGTGGTATTTTTTAATTTAATCTTTAAAATTGTCGTTTTCAACATCTGATAAGAAGGTACTTAAATGATCAAAGTAAACAGGAGCGTTATCGATCATATGATGATGACCACCCTCAGGAGTTGTTTCAAGACGAGCATGTGGAATTGTTTCTGACATTCTTTTAGCTGTTGCTAAAGGCATTGTTTCATGTTCGCCAAATGTGATTAATGTTGGGACAGTAATATTTTTAATGCGGTCACGAGTAGACCAGTCTTTTAATTTACCAGTCACAACGAATTCATTGTTACCTTGGAAGTAATTATAAACGGGTTCAGCCATTGTGCTTACTAAATGAGAAATTTGGGCTGGCTTTTTACGATCAACATAGCCGTCATTTAAAATATCGACATAACCTTGGTAACGGTCATTATCAAGATCGTTATTTTTTTCACATTCTTGCATGTAGGCAAGCGCATCAGCATCCAATTCTTTAGCACGAATAGCATTAACGTTTGCTAAATATTCGTTAATATCATCAGTCATACTTGAGATAATAGCACCTTTTAAATGGTCACCATATTTTAAGGCGTATTCTTGAACAAGAGCACCACCCCATGATTGACCAATTAGGTAGAAGTTATCTAAACCTAATTTAATACGGACTTCTTCAACTTCATCAATGAAGTAATCAATATTAAGAAATTTATCAACATTTTCTTGTTTAGTAAAATCTGGTTGATCAGAATACCATGAACCGAGTTGGTCATACATTGAAACCTGAACGCCAAGAGGTGCTAATTTTTCAGCAAAATTTTCGTAATATTCATGTGTACCACCAGGCCCACCATGTAGACAAAGTAGTTGGATATCACCTTGTCCTTCAGTATGAGTCCAGAGATGATAACCATTATCTAACGTAATAATTTTCGTTCCGTATGCCATATTAATCCACCTAATTTCTTAAGAATAGATTAATCATAGCACTTTTATGATTATTTACCAGAATGAAAGTGAGGATGGTATTTTTTTAAGAGTGTTAGTTGCATATTTTAGTGAGTTAGCTTAAAGTTATGTTAACTAATAAAATTAAAAGGTTAACGGTGTAAAATGAAAACTAAAGACAGTATTCTAAAAATATTAGCTGGACAACAAGATACTATTATTTCGGGAGAACTATTGGCTGAAAAACTTGGCGTTTCGAGAACTGCTATTTGGATGGCTATTAAGAGTTTACAAGAGCAGGGTTTTGACATTAAGACGATTCCACAAAAAGGATATAGTCTAAATGATGGTAATCAGTTGAACGCACAACTAATTCAATCTTATTTAACAACTGACATGATGCAAATTGAATTATTTGATGAAGTGACATCTACCAATGTATTGGCGAAAGAGCGTTCAAGCCAGCCCGATATACAGGGTCCACTGTTAATAGTGGCCAATAGTCAAACAGCAGGATATGGTCGATTTGGTCGAACATTTGAATCACCAGAAGAGACTGGGATTTATATCAGTTATTTATTGAGAATTGATCAACCTATCAAAGATGTTGGTCAGCTAACGACAGCAACTGCCATGGCGGTTAGTTATGCTTTAGAAAATAAATTGAAAATTCAACCACAAATAAAGTGGGTGAATGATATTTATTATCAAAATAAAAAAGTCTGCGGGATTTTAACGGAGGCTGTCACAGATTTTGAAACGCAGCAAGTGACAAGCTTAGTTATAGGGATTGGGCTAGATTTTAAAACAGACCTTAAAAAATTATCTCCAGAGTTACAAGATAAAGTGGGTTCATTAATTGATGAATCGAATAATGTCACACGGAATGAGTTGATTGCTGAAATTACCAATCAATTTATCCAAATCTATCAGAATTACCAAAATGGTGACTTCATGAATGATTATCGTAAACGGTCACTAGTTATTGGACAGACAGTTACTTTAAAAAGTGGTCATCAAGAAATTATTGGTACAGTTGAAACAATTAAAGATGATGGACAGTTGGTATTGAGAGATAAAAATGGGCAAATAACGACTTATATGGCTGGTGAAATTACAAAGGTGAATGTGGAAGGCTTAACAAATGGGACAAAATAAACAGTTAAAACAATTAATTATAGCAGCAGAGTTAGCAGCCGTTTTGGGTGTTTTATCCCAGTTAACCATTCCATTGGGGCCAATCCCGTTAACGTTACAAACCATTTTTATCGGATTATTATCGAGTTTGAGACCGGTTCAAGAAGGATTAAAAGCGGTGGGCATTTATCTCCTATTAGGATTAATAGGAATCCCAGTTTTTGCTGGATTTCATTCGGGACTTTTTTCTTTAATTGGACCAACAGGTGGTTATTTATTTGGTTTTTTAGCCTATATTATCTTAACGGGGCTGTTTTTAAAATGGTATGGTAATGGTCGTTGGCAGTTGTACATGGGGAATTTATTAGGTGCTAGTGTGCAATTAGTTTTAGGAGCAATCTGGTTAATGGTTTACCAACAAACCTCGATGCAACAAGCATTTTTAATAGGTATTTTACCATTTTTGATTGTTGGATTTATTAAAGTTATTTTTGTGTGCGAATTGTCTCATTACTTAATACGTAGATATTGATAAATAAAAAAAGAAAATCATCAATAATTTTTTTGATGATTTTCTTTTTTATTTAGAATAATGATACTGTACTAACAGATTGATAAGGAATTTTAAGACGCGAATTAGCTAAGTTAATAGTATAACTATCTGAATCGTTATTTCGTAAAGTCATCCCAAAATCTGTTGCGTAAATGATTAATTCAATCTGATGACCTTCCTTAATGTGATAGGCAGTTGGTTGTAAATCAAAATCTACTGTGTTGAAAGTTCCTGGAAGGACAGAATCATTTTGATAACGATTTGTCCTATTTTGTAAATTGATATGACCTTTGGAAATCATTTTCCAAGGAGTTTTTGTGGGATTTTTAGTAAATTCAACCAAATCATCTTCACGCCAATGAAATCCCATATCTAAAGATTTTCGTTTGAGAATGGATGGCACGGGGGTGAGTCTATTTTCTTCACCATAATCGATAAGCATGCAACTAATGAGCCCTTTTGTTTGTAGTGCTGCAACAGACAATTTTATGTGAGCAGAACCGGAAATAAACAGCGGTTCTGTTAATGGTTCTGAGATTAATTGGATTCTATTTTTAGCCATTTCTGTTTCTTTAGTTGAAACTAAAGCTTGATTCCAAAGATGATTATCTCTGACGTAGTTGTTAAAAAGGTCAGTTGGTAAGTTATCTTTGAAAGTAGCAAATTGGTGAGCATCTGATGTGACTGATTGTGTTAATTTATTTTGTTGGAAATGATAGGATTGGGTAGGAGAATCCGGGTCTGCCCAATCATCATAAGTGTGCCACGTTTCAGCTTCTAGGTTATCTTGTATGGTGACATTGGGAATAAGTGTCTCAGCACCATTTTCGATATTATAAAGTTGATTTGATAACCATAAATTCATCATATCAGTGAAATCTAATGAGCGAAAGTTATTGATATAGATATGTTTACCTTGGTGTAAGAATAATTTTTTAACAATAGGTAAAGGACGTAATGCTTGCCAAAGTTGTTCAACTTGGCGAGGTTTGACGTTCCAATCATTTAAACCATGGACCATAACAATATTTGCTTTGATATTTTTAGTTTGGTTTAAATAATTACGTTCATCCCAAAATTTATTGTAATTACCAGATGCACGGTCTTGTCCTATAGATAATCGATTCATAACTTTGTCAAAGTAGTCTTGAATATTAGCGTAGTCGGCGGCATCTTTTTGGCGACTTAAACAAAGCGCAGCTAAAACATCTGCATCTTCACCTTGGCAAGCTTCAGGCGCGACGACTAGTCCATTTTCACGATAATAATCATACCAACTTGAAATAGCGGCTTCAGAAATGATTGTTTTTAAGCCGGATACACCAGTTGTTGCAGCTGCAGTAGCAAGCGTACCAAGGTAAGATTTACCAGTCATAGCAACGTTACCATTACTCCAAGTGGCTTTAATTGATCGATTATCGAGTTTATTTGTGAATGCTTGCCGATGTCCCGTTAGCCATTCAATAATGGCGACGGTTGATACCGTTTCTTCAACACTCCCACAAGTACGAATACCATCTGATTCTCGAGTACCAATACCAGCTGCATAGACGATTGCAAATCCTCTAGCTAGCATGTAATCGTTGAATGTATACGAAGATTCACGGCTAAAGGTTTGCTCAGTTTCTGTTGATTCTGAGAGGATTGATCGTGGTTCGGGTAAGTTGGATTTCTGATAGTTATAGGTGATATCAGATTCAGTTAATTCAGTAACTGGTTTTTCGGTAAGCGGGATATCAACGTTGCGCATTAATTCAGAATCATCATTTGTGCCTTGATTGTAAGGACTTGCTGTATAAAGAATAGGTACTTTTAGTCCGGATGTAACTAGTGGTCTTAAAATTTCTGTTTTTAATAAATCACGTTGACCATCTTGGTCAGTATCTAATGGGGCTTCAACGTAGACGACTTCACGAATCAGTTTAGTTGTATCAAAAACAGGTTGCGCTTTTCCATTGAAAAATAAAGGTTTCGCATCTTTATAAAATGAAACAAAGTACCCTTTATTTGCTAGTGTATCTGTGAAGACTTGGCCATTTTTGGTATGTGTTGTCAGTAAGAGATACCATGCGGACCAAAAATCATTAACGGATTCAATAATTTCAATAGAAGGTAACTGAATTTTAGCCATTGCCGTAAATGGGTCATCAATTTTGAAATCGACATCGACTTCAAATTCTAGTAACTGTAATGCAACATTATAAAAGATAACAGGTGTTAATTCCTTTTTTGTAGTAAAAAATTCATAAACAGAAATGGATTCTGTCGCTAATAAGGACATCATTTTTTGTTGTTTCGCACCGATTGTTTGATAGTCGATGAGAATTTTATTGAGTAATTGTTCAAATAAATGTGTAGGATTGGTTTCGGAGGCTATATACAAATTAATAGCTTTAAGTTCTTTTATTTGTGTCTCAAAAGTAGGTGTATAGTTAGCAAATTGATTATTTTTCATAAGTCAAAAACTTCCTTTCAGAATTGAGTAAGACACTGGGTTAAGTATAGCTTAAATGTAAAGTTGGTTGAAATGATACGTCTTTATTGACAAAAAATAAGTAACTAGGTAAAGTTAATCACATTAAGGTAACTAAAAAAGGAGAGTGTCTAAAGTGAGAAGGAAAATTGCGGTAGTTTTAAGTATCATGTTTATAGGGGTGCTAGCTGCTTGTTCAAAAACAGCGACGAAAGACGATAACATATTAAAAGTGGCTGTAACTGATCAATTAGGCACTTTAGATTCTACTAAATACAGTGATACATTTAGTGTTGAAGCAATACAAAACGTTTATGAAGGATTGTATACGTATAATCAAAAAAATAAACCAGTGTTAGCTGCAGCAAAAAGTGTGACGGTTAACAAAGCAAAAACAGTTTACACCTATAAATTAAGAGCTGAGAACTGGTCAAATGGGACTCCTGTTACAGCAAATGACTTTGTTTACGCTTGGCAAAAACTAGCAAATCCTAAAACAGCATCACCTAATTCACAACGAATTGATATTATTAAAAAT
Organism: Dellaglioa sp. CoH-57-MRSF-21; assembly: GCF_056781915.1. Next base: position 269,473 of record NZ_JBXAXU010000001.1, read on the forward strand.
GGGTTTGCTATCCGAAATGGCAAGATGGCCGTTGATAAGTTAGGTGTTAAAGCGCTGAATAAAACAACATTAGAAGTTACTCTGGCACAACCAATTAGCTATTTACCAGAAGTATTAACGGGTGCACCATTTGTACCTCAAAATGAAGCTTACGTTAAAAAACAAGGTAGTCAATATGCAACGGATTCACAACATATGATTGTGAATGGTCCTTATAAATTAACTGATTGGGAAGGAACTAATAACAAATGGTCATATGTTAAAAATACCAGTTATTGGAACGCTAAATCAGTTAAGTTAGCTAAAGTTGACGTTCAAGTTGTTAAAGATGGTGCAACTGCTGGCAAGTTATATCAAACAGGGAAGATTGATTTCTCAATGTTAGCAAATGATTATGTTAAACAATATAAGAATGAAAAAGGGTTCGCAACACGTAAAACACCAATGATTGGTTATTTAGGTTTTAATACTAAGCGTGAGGCAACTGGTAATAAACATATTCGTAAAGCAATTGCGCTAGGATTTAATAAAAAATTATTAGCTAGCAAAATTCTTAATGATGGTTCATCTGCATTAAATGGAATCGTCCCAGCTAAATTTGTGTCAAATCCGATTAATGGGGAAGATTACCGTAAAGAAGCAGGAGACTTGCTTGCTTTTAATAAAAAAGAAGCTAAAGCAGAATGGGAAAAAGGACTTAAAGAGATCGGTAAGAAGGACTTAACAATTGAAATATTGGGTTCTGATACGCCAGAAGCTAAACAAGTGATTGAATACTTGCAAGCGCAGTTAGAGAGTAACTTACCTGGATTAAAAATTAACGCACGTAATATTCCAATTAAATCGCGATTAGCAGCAACAACGGCTTACCAATTTGATATCGTTTATGGGACATGGACACCAGATTATGCTGATCCAATTAACTTTATTAATGATGGTGGCGCTTATCATTTAAATACCGATTACAAAAATGCACAATATTTAAAAGATATCGATCAGTCTAAAAATGAATTTGCAACAAATCCAACGAAACGTTGGAATAGCTTGATTGATGCTGAAAAGCAATTGGTCGAAGAAGATGCTTATACAGTACCTGTTTTCCAAGGTGCAATGGCCTACTTATTGAACCCAGATGCATCCGGATTACACATTAACCCATATGGAACGACATTATTTTATCGTGACATGTCTATTAAGTAGATAATAGTTAGCTGTTTCAAAGCTTTATAAAGTTAAAATAAGATAGATTAAAGTCTGGCCTTTGGTCGGACTTTTTTTGTTGTAAAATGTTAAACTGGTGGAAGTGTATTAATAATAAATGAGGTGTGAACCCATGAAAAAGTTACTTCAGAAGAACATTATTTTAATTCTAACGATTATTATCGGTGGCATACTCGTAATAGGTGTTAAATTTGATCAAGCACTGTATTCAGATACGATTGTTAAAATAACACAGGTTAAGGATGAAAAAACTGAAAAAGTAACAGATGAATTTGAAAATAAAGATACACAGACTAAACAAAAATTATTTGGAACTGTGATGAATGGTAAGTATAAAGGGCAAAAAATAAGACTACCAAATACATATTCTTCATCTCGCGCAAATGATCAAAAATACCAGAAAAATGATCAAGTATTTGTAACGATTAATCCTCATAAAAGTGGATTAACTGGTATTATTGATGGGTTCAAACGAGATGTCGTCGTGGCCATATTAATTTGGATTGCCGTTAGTATGCTGGTAGGATTTATGCAGTTTAGTGGCATGATTGCTGTATTAAGTATCGTCTTAAATATGATTATTTTCTTTTTAGCCATTAAATTTGAAATATTCGTTAATATTACGAACTTCTTTTGGATTTTCGCAGGTATTGCTCTAATATTTGCAGTACTGACCTTGAGTTTGGTAATTGGCTTTAATCGACAGATGCTGGTCACGTTATTGGCAACTTTGACGGGAACTAGTTTATCGTTAATCATTAGTGTCATTATTTTAAAACTGACAAATGATCAAGGGATGCATTACGAAGCTCTATCTTATGCAACGCAAGCGCCAAAGGAACTATTCCTTGCTGCCACACTACTAGGTTCTCTAGGGGCTGTCATGGATGAATCGACAGATATCGTTGCAACACTATTTCAATTAAAAAAAGAACAACCAACTATTTCATCGAAAGAACTTTTTAAATCTGGACGTGAGGTTGGACAATCGATTATGGGACCATTAATTAACGTCTTATTCTTAATTTTTATTGCTGACATTTTCCCACTTGCCGTTTTGTACTTTAGAACGACCAATACAATTGGCTATACTTTTTCATGGACCATGGCTTTAGGAGTTGTCCAAACATTAATCAGCGGTATTGGGATTGTCATTGCGATACCTGTCGCAAGTTTTTTTGCAAGTCGATTAATCAAAGGGGATGACACATTATGATTACAATTGGTTGGTTAAGTGCCATTTTATTTGTCTTAATGGTCATTGTTGGAGGAATGAATGGTGTTCGTTCATTTTTAAGCTTATTTTTTAATTTTATCATGTTATTTTTTACGATTATTTTAATTACGGGAGGATTTCCGCCGGTAGCAGTGACCCTAATTAATGGCATTATTATTTTAGCTATTACGATTTTTCTTGGTGATGATAATGTGCAAGTTACTGAAACTGCTTTTTATGCTTCGTTAATTGTTCTGGTTATTCTCGTTCTTTTGATTATTCCAGTTGAACATTTTGCTGCAGTTCAAGGTTTTGGTGCAGAAGATAGTGAAGAAATAGAAGCATTTTCGTTATTAGTAGGCGCTAATTTTATGCAAATAGCGATTTCAACAGCTATTTTTAGTACTTTAGGCGCAATTGCTGAAGGTGCGATTGCAATTTCGGCTGGCTTAAATGAGATTATTGAACAAACACCAACAATTGATTTAAAAAAGTTATACGCAGCTGGTATTAGTATTGGTAAACATATTATTGGAACAACGTTTAATACACTATTTTTTGGTTTCTTTGGTGGCTTTTTAGCGCTATTTATTTTATTAGTACAGACGCATGCTACATTCGCAGATATTATAAATGATAAAATTTTTGTTGCAGAATTAATAATGATTTTATTTTCTATTATAGGTGTTATTCTAGCGGTTCCAATTACAGCATGGGTTTTAATTCAAAAATTAAAAATAAAAAAATAATTGAAATGAGTTTATGGTTATGTGTATAATTAAGAGATACTAATATAGGGGGATTTAAAATTGAATTATAAAAATTATATTGCTGAATTTATCGGCACATTTTTCTTGGTATTATTTGGTACAGGGGCAGTTACGTTAGGTAACGGTAGCCCACTTGTTATTGCACTTGCATTTGGTTTAGCTATTACATTGATGGTTTATGCTATTGGACCTGTTTCAGGTGCACACATCAATCCTGCTGTTTCATTAGCAATGTACATCAACAAGCGCATGTCATTGACTGATATGGTTGCTTACTGGGTTAGTCAAATCTTAGGTGCGATTGTAGCATCTAGCGTGGTTAAGATGATTATTTCATCAATGACAGATACATCAAAAGTTGCTGATGGTTTTGGTTCAAATAGTTATGCAACAATTCCTGGTGGTATGGCATTTTTCGTTGAAGCCTTATTCGCATTCTTATTCATCTTTATTATTTTGATGGTTACGAGTGAAAAATTTGGTAACAGTAATATTGCTGGCTTTGTGATTGGTTTAACATTAACAGTACTTATCTTTGTTGGTTTACCACTTACAGGGGTTTCAGTTAACCCTGCTCGTAGTATTGGACCTGCACTTTATGCCGGTGGCGATGCACTTTCACAACTTTGGGTATTTATTCTTGCACCATTAGTTGGTGGTGCTATTGCAGCATTCGCAGCAAAATATATTTTTAACAGTGAAGAAGCTTAATTTAATTAAGTGAATCATAAGCAGTGAATTCCGAGAGGGAATTTGCTGCTTTTTATTTTTAATGTATGTTATGGTTAATATAGATAGTGACAAGTGAGAGGAGAAATAATGGCATTTTTAGGAACGATTTGTTTAGTATTAGTGGCAACATCAATTGCGGGTCATGTCAGCACACGAATTGGTGTTCCTAGTGTTATCGGGCAATTATTAGTTGGTGTTTTACTTGGACCAGCAATGTTGAATTGGGTCCATTCAGATCATTTATTTGCGATGTTCGCAGAAATTGGTGTGATTATTTTAATGTTTATGGCGGGATTAGAAAGTGATTTAGATCTACTTAAAAAGTATTTAAAACCGGCCTTATCAGTTGCGACTTTAGGTGTTGTCTTCCCTATCTTAGTTGTCTATTACTTTGGTCGAATTTATAATTTTGGATTTGAATCGGCTTTATTTTTAGGTGTTATCTTTGCGGCAACGTCAGTTAGTATTTCCGTCGAAGTCTTGAAAGAATTAAAACGATTAGATTCAAAAGAAGGTGCAACAATCCTAGGTGCGGCCGTTGTGGATGATATCTTAGCTGTTGTTATTTTAAGTGTATTAGTTAGTGTATTTGGTAATATTACAAGTACCGGTGATAGCGCACAAGCTAACATTTGGATTGGCTTCTTATTAGAATTTGTTTACTTCATTGGTATTTTAATCCTATTCAAGTGGGTGGCGCCTTTCTTGATGAGATTAAGTGAACGATTATTAGTTGGCTCATCGATTACGATTATGTCACTGGTTATCTGTCTAGGTATGGCCTACTTAGCTGACTTAGTGGGGTTAAGTGCTGTTGTTGGTGCCTTTTTTGCAGGAATTGCAGTGGCACAAACACCGTATAAAAAAGAAATTGATGCCAATATTGAACCAATTGGTTATGCAGTCTTTATTCCAATGTTTTTCACGAGTATTGGATTAAGCATGTCATTTGATGGATTTATGAAAAATATTTGGTTTATCGTTATTTTAACGATTTTGGCCGTCCTCACAAAATTACTAGGTGGTGGATTAGGTGCTAGGTTACTTGGATTTGATTTAAATAGTGCATATGTAATCGGTGCGGGGATGATTTCTCGTGGCGAAATGGCTTTGATTATTGTCCAAATTGGGTATACCGCACACTTGTTGTCGACGGAATACTATTCGGCAGTTATCATGGTAATTATTATTTCAACTATCGTAGCACCGTTTATGTTAAAACATGCGATTGGTCGACAAAATAAAATTGAATTGAAGAAATAGTTGAACTGTTGAGGAACTAGCCTAGTGCTAATTTTTCAACAGTTTTTTATTTTTAAATGGTTACTAAATATCGCTATTCTGGCGTATTCATTTTATAATGAATTAAATAACTTCAAATGAAGAAGGTGGAATAATGAAACAATTATTGATTGCACAAGATTTATCTAGTGTTGGTGGTGTTTCATTAGGGATTGCGGTTCCTGTTTTAGCTAGTTATCAACAACGGACGACAATATTGCCAACAATGTTATTAAGTAGTCATACAGGTGGATTTGGAGTACCAATGAAGGTAGACATCTCACCATTTATAAAAGCTTTTGAAGAACACTGGGCAACTATTCCAGTTCAATTTACGGGCGCATATTTGGGCTATCTAGGGACGGCAGAAAGTATTAAAATGATGGGGATTCTACTAGATAGGTTATCTGATGATAAAGCACTCACCGTTATTGATCCAGTTATGGCTGATCACGGCACGTTATATTCAGGACTGACAAACGACTATGTAGAAGAATTAAGCATGTTATGTTTAACGCAAGCAGATTTAATTTTACCCAATTTAACAGAGGCTTACTTATTGGCAGACTGTAATTATCAGGAAAATCCTAGCGAGGCAGAAATTAAAAAGTTACTAACACGTTTATTAAAGAAATTAAATTTAAAAGCGGTTATAATTACAGGAGTTACAAACCAGAAAAATCAAATTGGTGTTGTTTTTCTAACAAAAGAAGGCGAATCAGGTTGGGTATTAAAAGAACAACGTGAGAATCATTATTTTGGGACAGGAGACTTGCTAGCAAGCTGCGTAGTGGGTGAGTTAATGAATGGTCATTCACTAAGGGAAGCATTGGAATTTGCAGTAGAAGTAACATGGAAAGCGATGAGTAATTCTGATAATGAAGGACTTGATCAAAGGTTAGGGGTTAATTTTATGAGTATTTTACCCGATATTAACGATAGAATGGAAAAATAAAATGAGAAATGAAAGATTAAGAAGCATTATTTTAGCGGGATTATTTGCGGCAATTATTTATATAGGTATCTCAGTTTTTAGAATACCAATCCCAGCTATGGTGGGAAAACCATTTATTCATTTCGGTAATTCACTAGCAGCATTGGCCGTGATTTTTTTAGGGTTTAGTTATGGCACAATTGCAGGAGCGATTGGTCTGGGATTATTTGATATTTTGAATGGTTATGCAGATACGTCATATTTTACTGTACTAGAAGTAGTGGTTATTGCATTACTAATTACGGTTGTTACGAAAGGATTAAAAAATTATCATGGTAAATATTGGATTATCATTATTGCTGCAACGGCAGGAATTGGTAAAATAGGAACATCATATTTAGTTTCGATTGGTGAAGCAATGATTAAAGGTGTTAGTTTTAATGTCGCCGCTGTTCAGGCGTTTTTAAGTTTACCTGCAACTGTTGTTAATTCAATCTCGACAATTATCATTGTTAGTTTATTATACGTACCCATTAAGCGATTGATGGTAAGGTTTAATCGGTAAAAAAGTCCAAATAAAAAAGGGTTGATGTGCGTGAGCTCACATTTACCCTCTATACAAATTGTCCAGATTGAACATATTTCATTTCTGTTGATAAGTTGGAAACGGCTGTTTCGATTGTTACCCCAGAACCTGAAATGGCTGGATTATTTTTTGAACTAGCAATAAAGATTTGTTTTTCAGTGTCTAAAGAAATCGTATACCAGTTTTTACTAAATGTTCCAAATTTCATAAGTGTGTATCCTCCGTATTTCTATATCTTACTACCATGAAAGCGCATTCTACTTTCTTTAGTAGAAGCTTAGTATAGTACGTACATAAAATGAATGCAAGTCATTTGTTTTATATTAACCAAAAATTTTTTAAATAATATGAAGAAGTCTAAAAACGATAAAGGGATGATTTAATGCAAAAACGAATATTCGTGATCACGGGTGCTCCGGGAACAGGTAAAACGACGATTAGAGACTATCTAACCAAGCAATTTGATGCCAAAAAGGTGATTACTCACACAACTAGGCAACCAAGAGTTAATGAAAAAAATGGTCGCGATTATTATTTTGAATCCGATGAAACTTTTTTTAATTTTCATTATTTAGAACATGTTGAGTATGATCGCCATTACTATGGTTCATCAAGAGAAGCGATAGATGCTGCTTGGTCAGAGGCAAAAAATGCGACAATTGTACTCGATACGGCAGGTGCCATCACGTATTCAAAAGAATTACCAAAAGAAACAGTTGTCTTATATTTGTCTGTATCGGATAATCAGATATTACAAGATCGGTTAATTAAACGGGGAGATACGATTCGAAATCGAAGTTTACGCTTAGATTCTGGTGAAGCAAAACGAGACATGAAACTTCCAGCAGATCTTGAAGGTATAGCACATGTCATTATTAATGACGATTTAGTTGACGCAAAGAAACAGATTGATCAGTTAATTCAATCATTAGGTTAAGAGTGATTGCTTTTTTTAGTTGATATGGTATTCTTCTTAAAGAGTAACCATTATTATTTAGAAATGGAGATAAGCCTTTTGACTGAATTAATTGATGATGCATTGCATATACTAAAAGAAAATAAATATAAAATTACGAAACAAAGAAAAAGTTTATTAACGTATTTAAGTCAGTATGAGGAAGCTTATGTTGACGTTACAGTTGTGGATGACTATATGAGAAATAAATATCCAGGGATGAGTCATAATACAATTTATCGAAATATCAAAGAATTTAAAGAAATGGGTCTTGTTGAGCAACGGATGAATGGTGAACGAGCCTGTGTAAAATATCAATGTGATTTTAGTCACAAACATCACCATCATTTTATTTGTACTTCTTGTAGTAAGGTGGTTGAACTTGATAGCTGTCCGCTAGATTATTTTGTAAAACAGTTACCAGGTTACAAAATAGAAGAACATAAATTTGAATTACATGGGATTTGTGATGAATGCCAAAAAAAATTATCGAAAAATTAAGTTTATCTTCGAATAAACTTCAATAACAAATGGTTTAATGGAAAAAGTACAAAATTGGAGTGAGAGTTAATGGCATATAGAACGCCACCATTTATAACACCTTTTGCAATTGTTTCTATCGTACTTGCATTGGGCGCAACTAACGTTGTTGTTAACAAAACAACGAATACAAACGAAGGAGCAACAGTTTCTTCAGTAGCTTCATCACCGTCGGAAACTAAACCTAAAGTAGACGATAATTCGAGTTCCAAAGAAGTAAGTTCATCTTCTGAGACGAGTTCTTCTGATTCGTCCTCTTCATCAGAAAGTTCAAAAGATGAGTCTAGTAGTTCAAGTGCTGCCGATGAAACATCAAACAAATCAGCAAGTACAAGTGCCGATAATACAACGGATGATAAGAGCGCGGAAACAAGTACCGATGACACAACTGATACAAGTACAGATACTGATACAAATGCGGATAAAGCTAGCTCGGCAACAAGCACAAGTAGTAGCGTGAAGAATACTAAAACGGTAACGACTGACAAAGCCAAAGCCAGTGCAGAAACGACAAATACAGACTAAGGATTAGGAGGTAAATAAATGTTTAGTTTACTAGATTTAGCAAACCATTATTTAGGGTTTATTAATGTTAATTTAAAATTAAAAAATAGAATTTATACTGTTTTAGGCTTTCTTGGTAATTGGTATTTATTGTATATCGCATCACGATATTTCATAAATGGTTATTATGTTAGAGGTAGTTTGTTTATTCTTGCTTTTTTTGTTTTATTATATTTTATTGTTTTAAATGTTATTCATTATTTTACAAATAAAACAACTAAATTTGATCCTTCACCGAAAATTGAAAAATTGTTGGGCGGACCGCCTAAGGAAGAAATTGAAGGAGATAAACGTCGCCGAATGCAACCAGGTTATGTTCAAACGAATGGCCTATTTGATTCTAAAATGCTGATGCCAGCGACACTTAGGACAAATAGAAACGAAAAAGTAAGTATTCAAAAAATTGCTGATCAAATGAAGCAAGTTAAGTATTCAGATTTTGATTATGATGGATTGTCAGATGATGCTATTATAAAAGAAATTCAGAAAACAGGAAAACCAGTGTCAGAGTTAGCACAGCCCGTTGCTTTTCCATTTTTTGAATTAAAAATAGAAGACGAAAAAATGAATGTTTACGCTGGAATGAATCAGATTGATAAACAATTGATTGGTCGCCTAACCCATGTTGGTTTATCTGATATTGAAACGGCTAAAGAACAATATGATATTTACTTAGCAACAGCAACTATTTATGGTGGTAATCAGAAGGTTGCTGGTCGATCATCAGTTATTGAAGAATCACATAAATTTCACGTTAAAGTTCAAATTGCCTATAAAGAAAAAGAAAATTAGTAAAAAAGTGATAGCAAATAACTACATTGCTATCACTTTTTTTGTGATTATATGGTACATTTAAAAAAGACTGCAATTAAACATCCATTTGGTAGTATAATTAAAGTATCACAAAAAAGAATAAAAGAGTTAAGAGAAGGGGATTGAGAGTATGGCAATGATCGAATTTAAAAATGTGGAGAAATATTACGATAAATTTCACGCATTGAAGAATATCAATTTAAAAGTTGAAGCAGGCGAAGTCGTCGTTATTATCGGGCCATCTGGTTCTGGAAAAAGTACATTAATCAGAACTATCAATGGTTTAGAGCAAGTTAACGAGGGGCAACTATTAGTTGATAATTTTGATTTAGCAGATAAGAAAACGAATATTGATAAAATCAGAAAAAATGTTGGGATGGTATTTCAACATTTTAACTTGTACGAAAACAAAACTGTTTTAGAAAATATTATGCTTGCACCACGTTTAGTTTTAAAACGGGATGAAGCTGAAAATAAAAAAATCGCAATGGATTTATTAAAAACAGTTGGACTTGATGATAAAGCACAATCATATCCTAGAATGTTATCAGGTGGACAATCGCAAAGAATTGCCATTGCCCGTAGTCTAGCTATGAAACCTAAGGCGCTATTATTTGATGAACCAACTTCTGCATTAGATCCTGAAACAATTGACGATGTTTTAAAAGTTATGAAAGATATCGCTAAAAATGATGGGATCACAATGATTGTTGTAACTCATGAAATGGGCTTTGCTCGTGAAGTAGCCGATCGTGTTATTTTCATGGCTGATGGTCAAATTCTTGAGGATGATACAACAGTAGAATTTTTCGACAATCCAAAAGAAGAACGTGCAAAAAAATTCTTGAGTAAAATTATTAAACATTAAGGAGCTCAAGACTGTGAGAGTGGGGATTAAAATATGAAACAATTAAGAAAAATTAGCTTATTGTTTATGAGTATAGCTATGGTATTAGTTATTGCAGGCTGTGGAGCGCAAAGTAAAGCCAACATTGCAACAACAGCTAAAGAAACAAAAACAATTAACTGGGGTGTTAAAGCAGATACGAAGTTATTTGGTTTAATGAACATCAAAACCGGTGAAATCCAAGGATTTGATATTGATATTGCTAAGGCAGTGACAAAAAAAATCTTAGGTAAAGATGGTAAAGCTAATTTTGTTCAGGTAACAAGTAAAACAAGAATTCCACTTTTGAAAAATGGAAATATTGATGCAATTATTGCGACGATGTCCATTTCTAAAGATCGTGAAAAACAAGTTGATTTTTCTAACTCTTATTTTGCTGCCGGACAAGCTATTTTAGTTAAAAGAACAAGCTCAATTAAATCCGTAAAAGATTTGAATAAAGACGGTATGGTTGTTTTAGGTGTTAAGGGTTCAACTTCAGTTATTAACATGAAGAAGTATGCACCTAAAGCAGAAGTGCTGGAACTAGATGATTATGCGCAAGCATTAACCGCACTAAAATCTGGTCAAGGTGATGCTTTAACAACTGATAATGGTATTTTATATGGGATGGTTAAAGAGAATTCTGATTTTGCTGTTGTTGGTGGTACTTTTACGCATGAACCTTACGGAATTGCGATTGATAAAGGCCAAGGTGAATTTAAGAATGAAGTTAATAAGGCTTTAGCTGAAATGCGTGCCGATGGCTCGTATGAAAAATTATTAAACAAATGGTTTGGCGATATTCCAGGATTTAGTGTGAAGGAGGCGAGTCAACAATGATTACGATTTTTACAGAACATTGGCAAGCCTTATTAACAGGACTTGGCTATACATTGTGTTCAAGTGTACTCGCATTATTTTTTAGTTTAATTATAGGTTCGTTCTTTGCAATTTTGGAAGAAATGCCATATCGAATTTTAAAAATTATTGCACGTATCTATATTGAAATATTTAGAAATATTCCGTTATTGGTTGTTGCAATGTTTTTCTACGTTGTGGTACCTATGTACGTTACGAATATCAACGGATTTACAGCTGGAACAATCGGACTAACGATTTACACATCTGCCTTTATTGCAGAAACAGTTCGTGCTGGGATTAGAGCTGTTGATCCTGGACAAATGGAAGGTGCTCGCTCAAACGGGTTAACATTCATGCAATCGATGTTTCATATTATTTTACCCCAGGCATTTAAATATGTGATTCCACCTTTGGGTAATCAGTTCATTAATTTGGTAAAAAACTCTTCAGTTTTAGCCTTCGTTGCTGGATTTGATTTAATGTACCAAGGTGATATTATCGCATCAACAACATTTGATACAATCAACACGTACATTATCGTTGGGGTGTTATATTTAATTATCACGATGCCATTAAGTTATTACATGAGACATTTAGAAAAGAAATTAAGTTAAAGGGGGTCTAGAAAAATATGTCAGATTTTATTGCAGCATATAGTTGGGAAAATATTCGCTACTTACTACAAGGATTATTAGTAACAATCGAAGTTTCAGTTATTTCAATTATTTTCAGTTTTATAATTGGCGCTATTCTAGGCCTAACACGATATATTAAAGTAAAACGTTTATCTGCTATAGTTGGTTTTATAATTGATTTAATTCGAAATTTACCATTACTTTTAATCTTATTTTTCGTTTATTTTGGCTTAGCAAATGTTGGTATTCGGTTATCAATTTTCTGGTCAGCAACGTTAGCGATGACCGTTTTCGAATCAGCAATGTTAGCTGAAATCATTCGAAGTGGTATTCAAGCTGTTGAACCCGGACAAATGGAAGGTGCTCGCGCAAATGGTCTAACTTATTGGCAAGGTCTGCGTGTGATTGTCTTACCACAAGCTTTAAAGAAAATGATTCCACCATTGGTTAGTCAATTTATCTCATTAATTAAAGATACGTCATTGGCTACTATCATTGTTTTACCAGAGTTACTGTATCATGCACAATTAGTATACGGTCAAAATACTAATTATGTTATTCCAATGTTCGTCGCTTTAGCAGTGATGTACTTCGTCGTTTGTTATGCACTATCATTGGTTTCAAGATACTTAGAAAGACGCTTAGCGTAGACAATAAAATAAAAATGGTTGTTGAAATCTATATAGATTTTAGCAACCATTTTTATTAGTTAGTAGAATCGGCATAAAATGACGGTTTGTTTGATTGAAAAATAAATTAGAAAGAAGATGATGTCATGGTGAAAATTGCTGTTATTCTAGGGAGTTCAAGAGAGAATTCTATTGGTAAAAGGGTCATTAAGTATATTGAAGGAGTAGCAAAAAATCAGGATAATGTTGAATTTTCATTTCTAAAATTAAGTGACTATCAGTTAACCTTCTTCCACGAAAAATTGGCACCTATGCAAAATGAAAATCGACAACTACCTGAAAATGAAGCACGATGGATAGCGGATGTAGCTGCGGCAGATGGCTTTATTATCTTAACGCCTGAATATAATCATGCTATTCCAGCCGTTTTGAAAAATGCAATCGATTATTTGGCTTTTGAAGGGCAACGTAAACCAGTTAAGATTGTGGGCTACTCAGATAACATGCGCGGTGCACAATTTGCAACAGCTGAATTAGTACCTATTTTGAATCGATTAGGATTTATCACGTTGCCTACGCCAACATTATTGGGAATAGTTGATCAAACATTTAATGAAGATGGACAACTAAATAACGATGCTAAGTTAACAGATTATACAAAAAATAAAATTGCTCAGACTTTGCAAGAAATTAAATTTTATACACAACTTTTTGTGAATAATCCTTTTCCCGGAAAATGATGAATTAAAAATAAAAATGTGTAATGACAATAGCTGTCATTACACATTTTTTATTATAGATCTTTATTTTTATGTGTTTCGTATAAATAAACCGGGATACCAAGTGCAACAATTGTAAATGAAATTAAAACACCTACAATATCTGATTGAACTTCGCTAACTAAAACGAAGGCTGCACCTAAGATAGCAACAATAGGTGTTATGGGGAACAATGGAACTGAGAAAACACGTTTTAAATCTGTTCCTTTATTCCGACGGCGTAAGATAAAGAGGCCGACGAAAGTCATAACATAAAAGCAATAAACTGTAAAAATACAAATTTCAGATAAGCGATCAGCATCAAAAAATAAAATCATAATCGCTGCAATACTTAAAGCCACACATGTTGCAATAACAGGTGAATGTGATTTTGGATGTAAATAAGATATTTCTTTATGGAAAGGTAATTGTTTGTTCTTACCCATTGCCCACATAATTCGAGGGAATGTCATGATTTTACCGTTCATACAACCAAGAATAGAAATAATGACACCGATATTCATAATTTTTCCACCAAGTTGGCCAAAGGCAATCTTAGCAAATTGTGGTGTTGCATTTTCGCCTAGTTGATGGATTTGACTAGCAGGCATGACACGCATAATACTGAACGAAACAAGAATATAAATAAGAAGAACAATTGAAATTCCTAAAACAATAGCTCTAGGTAATGTCTTTTTAGGATTTTTAATTTCATCACCCATATTAGCAATCAGAATCCAACCATCATAAGCAAATAAAGTAGCTAGTATACCAACACCAAAATTATTTGTAGAGTGACTGACAGTTGCAACAGATTGGCCAAGTGCATTTGCATTGCCAAAAAATAAACCAAAAATAATAATAGCAGCAATAGGGAATAATTTACAAATAGTTGTAATAATCTGGAATGAAGCACCATAACGATTTGATAGCATATTTAGGAAGCCAATAGAAATGACTGCAATTAATGCGATTAAATGAGAATAACCAGCTGGAATACTAAAGAAATCTACTATTAAAATAGCAAGGTACGCGCCTAACGCAGCAATCATAGCTGGTCCATACACGATAACTTGCATCCAACCAGCTAAGAAACCCCAAATTTTACCGTAAATTTTTTCCATGTAGATATATAATCCACCGGTTTCTGGAATTTGAGATCCAATTTCAGCAACAGTTAGTCCAGCGGTTAAGGTTATGATACCACCACATAGCCATGCGAGCAGGGCATTTGTAGTAGAGCCGGTGTAGTCAAGTACCGAAGCTTGTTTAAAGAAGATACCAGAACCAATAACAGTTCCGATTACGATTGATAATGCTGACCATAGACCTAACGATCTGTTAAGTCCAACTGCTGGTTTTTTTTCCAAAATTGAATCCTCCTTTTCTAAAATGAATAGTTGCATTTTAGCATAACAGCGGGAATCATGCAATAAACTAGATATGATTATGACGACAAAAAAGAGTGCGTGAATCGGCTATTTCAGACCGATTCACGCACTCTTTTTATAGAATTATTTTAAACGATGTAATCTTGCAATTGGGTTGCAATAGTTTTTGTTGCATCAATCTTTAATTTTGTACCTGATTCTTCATAATCTGTTTCTAAGATAGTTGCCTTTTCATTGATTAAATCAACAAGTTGACCTTTATCAAATGGGATAAGAACAGTCATAATTTCGTTATCTTTAAAGACATTCTTTTTAATGATATCTACTAATTGATTAAGTGATTTTTCATCACGCGCACTATAAGTGAATTTATCATCTGAGAAAGTAGGATAATCAATATTTGCTAAATCAGCTTTATTATAGGCATAAATCATCGGAATGTTTTCGACGCCAATAGCTTTTAATGTATCTTCAGTTGTTTGAATCATTTCCTCAGCATGTTTATCAGCCACGTCAATCACTTGGATAAGTAAATCAGCTTGTGCAGCTTCAGCCAAGGTTGTACGGAAAGCTTTTACTAATTGGTGAGGCAATTTGCTGACAAAACCAACAGTATCGCTCAATAAAATTTGTTTTTTATCTTCAAATTGAATATTACGGACACTTGTATCTAATGTAGCAAACAACATATTCTTTTCAAAAACTTGTTTGTCATCATCTTGTCCGATTAGACGAAGCAAGCCGTTCATTGTCGTTGATTTACCTGAATTAGTATAACCAACTAATGCAACAGTCGGAATACCAGATTTATCACGTTGTTTACGTCTAGTAGATTCTTCTTTGTCCATTTCAGCAAGATCTTTTTTAATGTGGTTAATCCGATTTTCAATCACACGACGATCTAATTCAATCTTCGTTTCGCCAGCACCACGGTTAGCGAGTCCACCACCAGATTGTTGATCTAGTTTATCTTGCATCCCTCTTAAACGAGGTAACTGATATTGAAGTTGAGCCATTTGAACTTGGAGTTTTGCTTCGCGTGATTGTGCTCTTGAAGCAAAAATAGCTAAAATCAGGCCTGTACGATCCATAACTTCCATACCTGATGCAGCTTCAAGGTTACGAATTTGAGTTGGTGATAATTCGTCGTTTACAACTAAAATTTTCACACCTTGTGCTTCACTTTCAGTCTTGAATTCTTCAGCTTTACCTTTACCAAAGTAAAGGGCAGCAGTTGGTCGATCTAATTTCTGACGAATGTCTTCAACAGCATGCATGTTGTTAGCTTCGACTAATGCAGCTAATTCAGACATTGTATAATCTAAATTTTCACGTTGTTTTTCGATACCAGCAATGAAAACGTCAATAACTGGTATTTCTGTAGAATAAGTTTCTTTCATGAGAACCTCCTCGTGGAACTTAATTAATAGGTTAAGTATAACATTTATTCAAAAAAATATTCGAACATCAAAATAAGTTAACTGAATTAAATGAGAATTAATGAATAAAAATGGCCAAACTCTCATTTTAACAACGTGCAAATGTTATGAGTTGAATATTTTATATAGTTAAACGGCTTTTTTAAAGGCGCTTGAATCTCTTTTTAATTAAATTAGAGTTTAATGTTGATTTTAATCTTTTTCTAATGTAAGATAAACCTACGTTAAGAAAAGGTAAATAAAAAAGGAGAGGTCATATTATGAAGTTAAAGTCAGTTTTGAAATTAAGTGGTGTGCTAGCATTGTCTGTCATTGTCTTGGCAGCGTGTGGATCTAAATCTTCATCTTCAGATAGTAAAGAACTCGCTGATAAACAGGTTATTAATTGGTCTGAAACAGCTGAATTACCATCGATGGATTTATCGACAGCAACGGATACAGTTAGCTTTAACATGTTGAACAATACTAATGAAGGTTTATACAGAATTGGTAAGAACAGTAAAGTGTCAAATGCACTTGCAACTAAAACAACCGTTTCAAAAGATGGCATGACTTATACATTTAAACTTCGTGATTCAAAATGGAGCAACGGAGACGATGTAACGGCTAAAGATTTTGTTTATTCATGGCAACGGACCGTTAATCCTAAGACAGCTTCACAATATGGTTACCTCTTCTCAGGGATTAAAAATTATGATGCAATCAGCGCGGGTAAGATGGCGCCATCAACATTGGGAATCAAAGCAACTGACAAACATACATTAGTTGTAACACTTGATAAAAAAGTACCATATTTCAAATTATTGATGGGCTTCCCAACGTTCTATCCACAAAATCAAAAAGTTGTTGAAAAGTATGGTTCTAAATATGGCACACAAAGCAAATACATGGTTTACAATGGTCCATTTACATTAAATGATTGGACAGGAACTAACTTAACTTGGGACCTAAAGAAAAATGACACTTATTGGGATAAAAAAGCAGTTAAGCTAACACAAATGAATTTCCAAGTTTCTAAAGATAATACAACAAGCTATAATTTATACCAAAGTCAAAAATTAGATATGACGAATTTATCTGCTGAACAAGCTAAAACATTGAAAACAGATAAAGACTATATCACACGTAAACAAGCATCAACGTTCTACTTACAATACAATCAAAAGAATAAATTATTTAATAACCAAAAGATTCGTCAAGCTATTTCATTAGTTATCAACAGAAAACAATTTGTTGATAAAATTTTAGGGGATGGCTCAACTGTTGCGACAGGTTTAGTATCATCAGGTCTTGCTTCAAATCCTAAAACAGGCGAAGATTTTGCAAAAGAATCAACCGTTAAATCAACTGCAAATACAGACATTGCAAAAGCAAAAGAATTATGGAAAGCAGGATTAAAAGAAGTTGGTGTTACAAAAGCTAGTTTCTCACTTCTAAGTGATGATACTGATAAAGCTAAGAAAACAAATGAATTTTTACAAAATGCGATTGAAGATAACTTAGATGGTGCGGATGTAACATTAACAAATATCCCATTCAAATCACGTTTAGCAAAATCAACTAGTGGTGATTTCGATATTGTTGTTACAGCATGGGGTGCTGATTTCTCAGACCCAATCTCATTCTTAGATTTATTTACTTCAGATAATTCACAAAATGCAGGTAAATGGAAAAATAGTGAATATGATGCATTGATTAAAGCTTCAAAAACAACAGATGCAAGTAATGCAGATAAACGTTGGGATGATTTAGTTAAGGCTGAAAAAATCTTGATGAAAGATCAAGGAATTGCACCTCTTTACCAAATGGCTCAAGCTCAATTATTAAGATCAACAGTTAAAGGTGTTATCTACAATGGAGCTGGTATCAATTACAATTTCAAAGATGCTTATGTTACTAAATAATTAATTAACGTGTTAAAATTTAACAAGTGAGAGTTAGCTACCACGGCTAATTCTGACTTGTTTTAATTACATAATAAAGCAAAAGTGAGGGTCAGAATTATGGGTAAATACCTAGTTAAACGAATTTTTTATATGCTACTGACGTTGTTTTTAGTCGCAACCATTACCTTCTTTTTAATGAAGTTAATGCCTGGATCACCTTATGCGAATCAGCAAAAAATGACAACTGAGCAATTACAGATTATGAATGAACAATATGGATTGAATAAACCCGTATGGCAACAATATCTCATTTACTTAGTGGGATTAGTTAAGGGTGATTTAGGAACGTCATTCCAATACAGTAATCAACCTGTGTCATACCTAATTTCAAGCCGTATTGGACCATCCGGACAACTTGGATTACAAGCTATCATCTTCGGAATAGTTATTGGAATTGTGATTGGTGCCATTGGTGCGATTAACAAAAATACTTGGATTGATACTTCTTCAACAATTTTATCAATCTTAGGTATCTCAATTCCTTCTTTCGTCTTAGCTGTTTTATTACAGTATTACGTAGGATTAAAGTTAGGCTGGTTACCAATTGCTGATTGGGGCGGATTCAGTTACACGATTCTACCGACAATTGCTTTAGGGGTTGGCCCACTGGCGGAGACGGCCAGGTTCATTCGAACCGAGATGGTGGATGTCCTAAGCAGTGATTACATTGAACTGGCTAAGGCTAAAGGATTAACAAAGTTTGGCGTTGTATTCCACCATGCTTTACGTAATAGTTTAATTCCTTTAGTAACATTAATCGGCCCTTATACGGTTGCATTAATGACTGGTTCAATGGTTGTTGAAAATATATTCTCAATTCCTGGAATTGGTGAACAATTCGTAAAATCAATTTTGACAAATGATTTCCCCACAATCATGGGTGTTACAATGCTTTATTCAGCTGGACTAGTAGTTGTTATCTTATTAACAGATATCATTTACGGTATTATTGACCCAAGAATTCGATTAACTGGAAGGAGAAATTAACGATGGCAGATAAAATTGACCTACCAGTAGATGCATTTGAACCGTTAGATAAAAATAACGCTATTGATAATGAAAAAATTGCTGCACCGTCGTTGACTTTCGTTCAGGATGCTTGGCGTCGGTTGAAGAAAAATAAAGGGGCTTTTATCTCACTTTGGGTCCTGGTTGCAATTTTTATTTTGGCATTTGGATCCCCCATTTTAGCACCACATAGTGCAACAGAACAAAATGTTGAGTATACAAATTTACCACCTAAAATTCCTGGTGTACCAATAGATGGATTAAATGGAAAGTTAAAAACATCATCAGGTAGCTGGTATGATGCTTATGAACAAAATAGTATTCCAAAAGATAAATACTTTATTTTAGGAACGGATGTTTTTGGACGTGATTTGTTATCAAGAATTATGTATGGAACTAAGATTTCCTTAATCGTGGCACTAGTTGCTGCATTAGTCGATTTAGGAGTCGGTGTTGCTTATGGAATCTTGTCCGGTTGGCGTGGCGGACGTGTTGATACATTCATGCAGCGAATCATCGAAATTATTTCATCGGTACCTAACTTGGTCGTTATTGTTTTAATGTTATTGGTTTTCAAACCAGGTTTAACATCAATTATTTTAGCAATTGCAGTGACTGGTTGGACAACGATGGCTCGATTAGTTCGGGCACAAACGTTGAAATTAAAAGATCAAGAATATATTCTTGCAGCTCGAACTTTAGGCGAGTCACCCGTAAAAATTGCAGTGAAACATTTACTACCTAACTTATCGAGTGTGATTATTATTCAAACAATGTTTACAATTCCTAGTGCTATTTTCTTCGAAGCTTTCTTAAGTTTCATCGGAATTGGGATTAGTGCTCCTCAAGCTTCACTTGGGTCATTATTGAATGATGGTCAAAAGAATTTCCAGTTTTTACCATACCAAATGTGGTATCCAGCAATTGTTTTATGTATTATCATGGTTGCCTTCAACTTATTAGGTGATGGACTCCGTGATGCCTTTGATCCAAAAACGAAAGAGTAGGTGTTGAAAAATGGCAGAAAATATTTTAGAAGTTAACAATCTAGAAATTAATTTTCATACGTATGCTGGAGATGTTAAAGCCATACGTGATGTTAGTTTTCATCTGGCTAAAGGTGAAACTTTAGCAATCGTTGGTGAATCAGGTTCCGGTAAATCCGTTACAACAAAAAGTTTAATGGGATTATTAGCTAATAATGCAGAAGTTATGGGTGGAGAAATTCTTTTTCATGGTGAAGATTTACTTAAAAAATCAGAAAAACAAATGGAAAACATTCGTGGTAAAGATATCGCAATGATTTTCCAAGACCCAATGACTTCTTTAGATCCTACTATGAGAATTGGTAGACAAATTGCTGAACCATTAATGAAGCATAAACATGTAAAAAAAGAAAAAGCAATGGCGCAAGCCTTGGAAATTTTGAAGTTAGTTGGGATTACAGATGCTAAAAAACGCTTTAAGGACTAT
Source organism: Dellaglioa sp. CoH-57-MRSF-21 (assembly GCF_056781915.1). The sequence continues at coordinate 290,114 of NZ_JBXAXU010000001.1, forward strand.
CCACATCAATTTTCTGGTGGTCAACGCCAACGAATTGTTATTGCGATTTCATTAGTTTGTTATCCAGAAATTTTAATTGCTGATGAACCAACAACAGCTTTAGATGTAACCATCCAAGCACAGATTTTGGAATTAATGAAAGAATTACAAGCAAAAATTGAAACATCAATTATTTTCATTACCCATGATCTAGGGGTTGTTGCTGGTATGGCTAATCGTGTAGCGGTTATGTATGCAGGTCGGATTGTTGAATATGGGACAGTCGATGAGGTCTTTTATAACCCACAACATCCATATACTTGGGGCTTATTGAATTCAATGCCAACACTTGATAGTGAACATCTGTACGCAATTCCAGGTACACCTCCTGATTTATTGGATCCACCAAAAGGGGATGCATTTGCCGCTCGGAATGAGTACGCTATGAAGATTGATACAGAACAACAACCACCATTCTTCGATGTTTCACCAACACATGCAGCAGCTACATGGTTGTTGCATCCAGATGCACCTAAAGTAACGCCGCCAGTTGAAATTCAAAGACGGTATAAAATTTTTGCAAAACAACAAGAAACAAAAATTAAAGCGAATCAAAATTTGGTAGAAAACTAAGGAAGGGGAGCTGAACATAGTGGAACAAAAGAAAAATAAAATTTTAAAAGTCCGTCATTTAAAACAATATTTTAATGTCGGCAAACCAGACGAAGTGAAAGCTATCGATGATATTTCATTTGATATTTATGAAGGCGAGACATTTGGCTTGGTGGGCGAGTCAGGGTCTGGTAAAACAACAACAGGTCGTAGTATCATCAATTTATATGAACCAACTGATGGTAAAATTGATTTTGATGGTGTTGATATTCGTAAAATTAAGTCTAAAAAAGATAAATTACAATTTCGCCGTGACATGCAAATGATTTTTCAAGATCCATATGCATCACTAAATCCACGAATGAAAGTTAAAGATATTGTGGCAGAAGGAATAGATATTCACCATTTAGCTGCCAATGATGAAGCACGTGCGAAACGTGTTGAAGAATTATTAGAAACAGTTGGATTGAATAAAGATCATTCTAGCCGCTACCCCCATGAATTTTCAGGTGGCCAACGCCAACGTATTGGTATTGCTCGTGCTTTAGCTGTAGAACCTAAGTTTATCATCGCAGATGAACCTATTTCTGCATTAGATGTTTCAATTCAAGCGCAGGTTGTTAATTTGTTGAAGGAATTACAAATTGAACATAACTTAACATATTTGTTTATTGCACATGATTTATCAATGGTTAAATATATCAGTGATCGAATTGGTGTGATGCATTATGGTAAGTTATTAGAAATAGCTCCTGCAGACGAAATATATACACATCCTTTACACGATTATACAGCCAGTTTAATCTCGGCCGTTCCTGTTCCTGACCCTGAATTTGAACGTAATCGCATTCCAGTACCATACGATTCGTCAGTTGAGGCAGATGGTAAAAAACGTCGAATGGTTGAAATTTCGCCAGAACATTTTGTTTTAGCAAGTGAAGATGAAATCCCTATGTATAAGGAACGAGCTGCCAATACTTTGGCAGAAGAAGCTGAATAATAAATCAGAAAGATCTTTTCAAGAATTTTTGAAAAGGTCTTTTTTGATTTTAAAAAGGGTGTAAACTATTAATTGTATGAGTATCTTAAATATATTAAAGGAAGTATAAAAATTTTAGGTAATTATGCATAAAATAATGTATACTAGATGTATTAGAATTAGGTAACGACATAACTATTTTTTGATTTGGGAATGAATAAAAGGTTCAACTAAAACGTTATGTGGAACAAAGGGTTTTATATGGTGGGGAGAATGGGAGCACCCAACATGATAGATGATACAGAAGTATATAATGAAGCGTACAAAGAATTACCGTATGATGTACAATTACTTTTTCAAGAGGGGCGTCTCTGCGAAAAAGATAATGATTTAGCCGTATTATTCGATTTATTTATTAAAAGTACAATTAATTTTACTGAATTCTATGGATTTAACGATGATAGAAAGCAGCTATTTGATGAATTGAAACAAAATCCAGAAGAGGCCGCGCAGTTAATTAAGCAATATCGGTATTATCGTAATTGGTTCGAAAAATATCAGGCTAATGTTAATTGTTTTTCGAAATTAAGATTTCTAACTGTCTGTGAATGGTATGATGGTCAACAAGCATATGCAAGTAATAATTAAGAAATGCTATCATACAAGAAATTAAGTAAAAAAAAGTTAGAATATAAAATTAATTTAACTTAAAATGCGAACTTAAAATATACGGCAAGCTTAACAATATTGTTAAGCTTTTTTTGTTTTTATAAGACGCAGAAAAAATTAAAATAGATAACAAGCCAAGTGCTTGTTATCGATGAGAAGGGTGTGGTATATTAATTGCAATTATCGGGGGGTAATCGAATGAGTTTAGGTGAAGGAATAAAAAATGTAAACGCATTACCGTATGATGTGAGGCTATTATTAGAGGAAAGAAATATTCCGGAGAATCAAATGAGTTGGGAAATTATTTCTGATGTGTTTCTTGAAAGTATTGCGACTTACACAGCATTTTATGGATTTAATGAGGATCGTAGAGCGCTATTCAATGATTTAAAAAATGATAAAAATGAGGCCAATCAAATTATAACAACCTATAAAGAATATCGTGAGTGGTTTAAATACTATCACGTTCATTTTGAAAATCTAGAAGATGTGAGGTTTTTAACGATTTGTGAGTCAATAGGTGTAGATGGCATAATAATAAAAGATTAAATTCAAAAACGCTATGACTACTTTTAATTAAGTAGTCATAGCGTTTTTGAATTTAATCTTTAATACCATCTCTTTTACGTTCACGTTCAGCAATCATTGGCATAATGAATCCAAGACCGATAAGAACAACGACACTAATAATATTGATGGCTAACTGGTAGTAGAATAGTGAGCTACCCATCTCGACATCTTGAGGAATAATCCCAAAGACTGTTGCCAAAACAGTAACAACTAAGCACCATAAACCAACAGCGTAAGCTAATTTGTCATTTTTAATGAAGACATATTCTGATGGATATTTAGCACTATTTTTACGGATCTGCATGAAGGCGAAGAAAATCCAACAAGTGACACCTGGTGAAATAATTCCATTCAAGTTCAGTAACCAATTAAAGATTGTATTCATATCTGGCAAGAAGACACCCAAGAAGAGAATGAAGGCACTTAAAGTACAAGTTAAAATGTACCCATTAATTGGTAAACCATCTTTGTTAACTTTAAGTAATTTCTTAGGCATATAACGAGCGCCTGTGTCAGAGATAAGCATGCGAGTCATAGCGTCAAGAAGAACAGCTAGAAGAGCACACATGTACACAATTTGAGTAATAGCGAAGGCATACATTAACCAACTACCCATATGAAATTGATCTCCTAAACGAAGGAATGCGTAGTACGAACCATTCATTTTAAAATCATTAGGAATGTTATGGGCATTGAAGAAAATCCCAAGTGCGAATGAGCCGAAAACTGTTAAGAAGATTGTCATAACGGTTAACATAATCATGGCTTTAGGGAAATCTTTTTTAGGTTTTTTCATTTTTGTGACAAATGGCGCAATTAATTCTGCACCATTAATCGCATAAATTAATAAACCAATTGTTGTGAAATAATGTAAATCAAATTTAGGAATTAGTGTGTGCCAGCTCATATTTGTTGTTGCAATACGACCTGAAGGTGTTAATAATGAGCCAAATGCCATTACAACATATAAAATTGTGAGGATGAACATGGTACCACCACCAATAAGACCTAAAAATTCTAATGAACCTTTGAAGAAACGTTGAACAAAAATGAAACCAACGAAGATTACTAATGTTATTAACGCGAACATAGCTGTTGATAAACTATCTTCGAGTGCATTACTTCCGTTAAATAACCAACCAAAGCCAACAACGACTGAATTAGCGGTATCAACAACGTAAGGAATCGAAGCAGCCCAATAAGTCCATGCCGTAAAGTAACCTAGTTTTTCGCCACGAGTTCCGCGAACCCATGAACTTAAACCGCCACCTTCTGAATTAAAGACGGAACCTAATTGTCCTACCATTAAAGAATAGGGAATTACATATAATAGCAATAAAATGATCCAAGATGTAATAACGCCCATACCTTGATTTTGAAAGTTATAGACGATATCGTCGAAGCCAATAACTGTTACGAATGACATTAATGCCAAAACTGGCCACGATATAAATGTTTTTTTCTCGTTTTCCATAAGTACCTCCCGTGATAAATAACTATGTAAATTAAACTAACAATTTATAAGTATAGTGAACTGACTAATTAATTTCCATGAAAAATTAAATTAATATAAAATGTAATCGTTTTAATGAGAATTAAGTTAAGAATTAACGATAATAAAAATTGCTATTTAATGTGTACTATGTATAATAGTACACATATAGTAAAATGATAAATATAAATGGAGGACTAATAAAATGAAAGAAATAGTTGTAAGCGCAAAAGATGTTAAAAAAGTCTACGGTAAGAATAAAGAGAAGAAAACGGAAGCCTTAAAAGGGATTAATTTTTCTGTCGAACAGGGTGAATTTATTGGTATCATGGGGGCATCAGGATCAGGTAAATCAACATTACTTAACTTATTATCAACACTAGACCAGCCGACTTCAGGACAAATTGAGATTAATAATCAGGATATCTCAATGATGCGTGGCGATAAACTATCAGATTTTAGAGCACAACAAATTGGCTTTATTTTCCAAAGTTTTAACCTGCTAGATAACTTAACGGCAGCTGAAAATATAACATTGCCACTATCATTACAGAATGCGTCTATTTCTAAATATCAAGAACGTATTGATAAATTAACGAAAACACTGGGGATAGATAGTGTTCTTGGACAATTTCCAACTGAATTATCTGGTGGCCAAAAGCAACGAGTTGCAGCAGCTCGTGCTTTAGTCCATAATCCTGCAATCTTATTAGCAGATGAACCAACAGGTGCTTTGGATTCTAAAAGTGCAAAGTCACTCCTATCAACGATGGAAAGTTTAAATAAAAATGATCAAGTATCAATTTTGATGGTGACTCATGACGCTGTTAGTGCGAGTTACTGTCAACGAATTCTCTTTATTAAAGATGGTAAGATTGGTCGAGAATTGATTCAAGGAACGAATACGCGAACAGAGTTTTATCAAGAAATTTTAAATGAACTAGCTAAGAGTGAACAATAATTTTAAGAAGGGAGGAAACAATATGTTATTAAAATTATCCTTAACTGGAATTAAGAGTCGCTTTAAAGATTATCTAATCTTGTTATCAGGACTCATTATGGCTTCAGCAATCTTTTACATGTTTGAAGCATTAGCAACTAATCAAGAATTTATTAAACAAAATGCGACGATAAAATTTGCAGCAATGATTTTCCAAGTAGGTTCTGTACTACTTGCAATTATTACACTGTTTTATATTATCTATGCGAATACATTTTTAATGAGCATGCGTCAAAGAGATTATGGGATGTTCATGATGCTAGGCGCTAAAAAGCGTAAGATTGGGCGCTTAATTTTCACTGAAACTTTAATTATTGGCTTAATTGCAACAGCTGTTGGTATTTTAGTTGGTATTGGACTGACATATGGCGTTAGCCAATTTTTAGTAGATAAAATGGATCTTGCACCGCATTCTTTTCAAGCTTTTTATTTCCCAGCAATCCTAATAACAATGCTTTTCTTCGTTATTCTTTTCATGATTGCTGCTATATTTAATCGACAAAGCTTGTTAAGAACGCCTATCTTAAAATTATTAAATGAAGCAGAACAACCACAAGGTAAAAAGCTAAAATCTTATAATATCTTAATTCAAAGTATCTTAGGATTAGGTTTAATTGCAAGTGGCTATTATTTATTAAGTCATTTAGCACTGTTTCAAATGGCTGGATTTATTGGGTCAGTCGTAACAATTTTGATTGGGACATTTTTAATTTTCAATTCATTATTTAGTGGATTGGTTCAATTATTAAAACGTAATAAGGGATTTTCTGAAAAGCAATTAAATACCTTTTTATTAGGGCAACTTAGCTTTCGATTAGGTTCATTAAATCGGGTTCTAACAATGGTTGCGATGTTATTTGCACTAGCATTAGGCGCAATAACTGTTGGGATGGGATTCTCTGGTGTGGTTGATCAAACAGCTACTTCTACTTCCCCATATGATGTTGTTGTCCAAAATCCATCAACAAAAGAGAAAAAATTACTTAGTCAATTGACTGATAAAAAAGAGTCCATTTATGAAGCAAAAAAAGTTGGTTCTGTCCGTTATTTTAAAAAATCTGACTTTGTGAAATCACCATTGTACACGCTTGATTTCACGGAAACGGGAACGGCTACCGGTAAATTTATTAAAGTTGACCCTGCCAAAATGACAGCTAAAAATGAGGATAATCTATGGGGAAATGCTGTTAGAACTACATTGGAATCCCCTGATATGTTAAATCCAGTACTTGTCTCTGACGCATCATTTTCAGCTGTTTCGGCGAAGACACAACGTATCCATACTGTTAGGTTAGCATCATTTAAAGATAATAAAGAAATCTTAAAAGCATTGAGCGAAGAAATACCTAAAAATCAGTTAGATAATTCATCTTATTTTATGAATAAGTATGTCGTATATCAGTTGGCTAACGGCATTTATGGCGGATTAGAATTCATTGGATTCTTCTTAGGCGTTGCGATGTTGGCAATGTTAGCAAGTGTTCTTATGTTTAAAATATTGTCTAGTGCGGCAACGGATAAAAAACGATATGATTTATTGAACCAATTAGGCGCTAAGCAACGACTAATGAAAAAATCAATTAGGCGCGAAATTGGCATCTTATTCTTCTTACCTGGAATTGTCGGTGTAATCCACGTTTTATTCGGACTACAAATGTTCAAGGAATTAATTCCAGATCCATATTCACATATAACGATTCCATTTATTATTTTTGCAGTTCTCTATTTGGGATATTATTGGGTAACAGTTACCTTATATAAAGGGATGGTATTAAAAAAATAAAAAAGAGGTGAATATTCAGTTTTTAAAACTGAGTATTCACCTCTCTTTATTTAGATGGGTTGTTCGCCAAAATTACCATAATAGCTAACTTCAATTGTATCGTGATGAACGATTAATTTAGTGACGCTACCATTTTTAGGACTAGATGATATATCAATATTAGGTGCGTATCGTGAAACGATACTTCTAATTGCTGTCCCGTGACCAACTAATAGAACGTTGTCATTATTATTTTGGTTAGTGCGTAAAAAATCAAAAGCATGATCATAGCGATTCCAAAATTCTTGGTCATTTTCAGCTAAATTAAAAGGGTCAGCACTTTTTATGAAATCACGTGAGTCTTCGATGGAATATTTTTCAAGAATATCATTGAAGGTTTGACAATTAAAAGGTGTACCAACTGTTTGCATAACAGCTGCAGTATCTTGGCCTTCAAATGAGCCATAATATTCTTCTCTAAAAAGTGCTGTTTCAATTGGTGTTAACTGTGCATTTTCTTCAACATTCGTTTCACTTAAAATATGGCTTAGTGTTTTTTTTGTACGCATTGTGTCACTTCGATAAATGGCATTAAATGATTTATCGCGTAAAAGTTTTCCTGAATGGGTGGCATCGTTGATTCCCTTATCTGTAAGTGGAGAGTCACACCAGCCTTGCATTCTCTGGAAAGAGTTAAAAAAAGTTTGGCCATGACGAACCATATAAACGGTAAATGACATATGAAATCCTTTCATAAATAAATATTTAATTTGTAAATAAAAAAGGTACTTAGAGCTGTCTGGTTTTTGATGAATAGTCTCACTTAATGCATTAATTTTAGAAAAAGAAAAGACTTTTATTTTATTTAATCCAATGTATACTAAATAAACGGAGAATTAAAATATGAGATTATTTATGACTACTAGTAAGATGATACCGAATGAGATATTAATTACAAGTCTAAATCTAATTGTTTTAACTGCATAAATTGTATTAACTATTCAAGAAGGAGTGTTTATTATTTTGATTACGTTGGCTGGTATTATTGGTTCAGGAAAATCTAGTATGACAAAAATTTTATCTGAAGAACTTGGGGTAGAGGCTTTTTACGAACCTGTTACAGATAACCCGGTATTACCTTTATTTTACAAAGGTAACGAAATCGCTGCAAAAAAACGTGAAGCAGGGGATAAGGAAGCAACAAATCCCTACGCTTACTTATTACAAACTTTCTTTTTGAATCGTCGTTTCAGAATGATTAAAGCAGCAATGCAAGAAGATAATAATGTTCTTGATCGTTCAATTTATGAAGATGCTATTTTTATGAAGATGAATACAGAAATGGGTAATGCCACAACTGTTGAATATAACATCTATCAAGATTTATTAGAAAATATGCTTGAAGAGTTACCTTATGCTGCACATAAAAAATCACCCGATTTGATGGTTATGATTAAAGTTTCTTATGAAACAATGGTTAATCGTATTCAAAAACGTGGCCGTGATTATGAACAAATTGAAACTGACCACTCATTGGTTGAATACTATAAAACATTACTTCGCTATTATGAAGATTGGGAAAAAGAATATGACGTTTCTGAATTTTTAGTTATTGATGGCGATAAATACGATTTTGTTGAAAATGAAGCTGATCGTAATATTGTTTTAAATATTATTGAAGATAAATTACAAGAATTAGGTAATTTATCTGAAAAAGAAGTTATCGATTACAAGACACAACGTAAATCAATTTAAACTAAAAGGAGTAACCAATTTTAAAAATTGGTTACTCCTTTTTTATTTAGATTTTATCATCATCGTGATGATTGAAATATTCAACTTTAACTGAATTGTCATCAACGATTAACTTAGTTACACTACCGTTTTTAGGGCTCATTGTAATATCAATTTCGGGTGCAAAATGAGAAACGATACTTCTGATTGTTGTCCCATGACTGACAACTAAAACGTTATCGCCATCTTTAGCATCTTTACGCAATAAATCAAAACCTTTATTACGACGTGCCCAAAAATCGGCATCGTCTTCAGCATCATGGAAAGGATCGATTTCTTTGAAGAAGTCACGTGCCTCTTCAATTGAAAATTTTTGCAAAATCTCAGTGAAATTAGCAGCGCCATGTGGCTTACCAACAACAAACCAAGCTTGAGAAGAATCGGCACCTTCATAGTAACCATAGCCTTGCTCTCTAAGAAACTCAGATGTTGTAACAATTAAATCTGAAGAGTTTTCATTTTCAGATAAAATGTAGTTAGCTGTACGATTTGCGCGGGTTGTATCACTACTGTATGCATTAGCAAACTGAATTTGTGATAATTTTTTTCCAGTAGTGTGGCCGTCGTTAATGCCTTTTTCTGTAAGTGGTGAATCGGACCAACCTTGCATCCGATTATATTTATTGAAAATGGTTTGACCATGGCGAACGAGATAGACTGTAAATGGCATGAGAACCTCCTGAAGTTTATGTGATAGCCCCATTATACGCTAAAGAAAACGATTATTCTAAAAAGCTTATCCTAGAATTTAGCATCAAGTTTTTTTCTAAGTAAAAATTTCGTAAGTTGTACTAACCCAGCTAAGACCACTGGAAGTAATGCTATCCCGGCAATTGAAAGGAAAATAATAGAAAAATGATCCTTAACAAATGGAATTGCGCCGAAGTAGTAACCGACGCCACTTCCAATGGCTACCCAAAGTGAGACGCCAATTAAGTTGAAAATACTAAAATGTCTGTAATTCATTTGAATAGTACCAGAAATAAGTGGCACAAAAGTTCTAATTAATGGGATAAAGCGTCCAAATACG